>DAIMZU010000014.1:0-16033 GCA_036733845.1 Ramlibacter sp. | reverse complement strand
CCGATCAGTTTCGCTGCCAGCGTGCCCAGGGCAAGATGGGGGTGCAGTGGATTCAGGTAGCCGGCAAGCATCCACCGCAGGATGGCGCCGAGGGCGGCCCCGACAGAGATGGCGACGACTGAACCGATCATCGATGGATTGTTGCTGAGGATATTGAACAAATCTGCCGAACGGATCCGCTTGCCGCCTCCGCGTCGCCAAGCTACTGTAGCGTCCGCAAGGTCACCTGGAGAATTCCATGAAGAATCCCGTCGTGTGGTTCGAGATCTACGTCGACGACATGGAACGCGCCAAAGCGTTCTACGAAGGCGTCTTCATGACCGAATTGTCGAAGCTGGAGAGCGACGGCCTCGAGATGTGGGCCTTCGGAATGGACCCGAACGCGTCCGGCGCAGCGGGTGCGCTCGTCAAGATGCCGGGCTTCGGGCCGGGGCGCAACAGCGTTCTCGTGTACTTCCAGTGCGATGACTGCGCGGTCGAGGCGCAACGGGCCGTTCAGCACGGAGGGCGCCTGGAACGCGGCAAGTTTTCCATCGGGGCCTATGGCCATGTCGCACTGGTGATCGACTCCGAGGGCAACATGATCGGGCTGCACTCGATGCAGTAGGGAGCTTCGCATTACGGTGGGGCTTAGTTAAGAGAGTTTTAGGACACCGGCCCGTCCCCCTCGCCTATCCTGCTCACCTCGCACAGCTACGCAGCAGAGGCAGCCATGACTCACAAGACCATCGCCGTATTCGGCGCCACCGGAGCGCAGGGAGGCGGCCTCGCACGGGCGATCCTCGCTGAACCTGAAGCGGGCTTCGCGCTGCGGGCCGTCACCCGCAAGCCGCGTGGCGCAGCCGCCCAGGCCTTGCGAGACGCGGGTGCCGAAGTGATCGAGGCTGACATCGACGACCCCGGAAGTGTGCGGAAAGCCATGGAGGGCTGCTGGGGCGCCTATTGCGTCACCAACTTCTGGGAGCACTTTTCACCCGAGCGGGAATTGGCCCAGGCCTCAACGCTGGCCCAGGCGGCCGCCGACGCCGGCCTTGGACACGTGGTGTGGTCGACGCTGGAGGACACCCGCCGGTTCGTTCCCGTCGGCAGCGGCCGCATGCCGGTGCTGATGGGGCGCTACAACGTCCCCCACCTGGACGCCAAGGGGGAGGCCGACGCGTTCTTCCGTGCCAGCCGGGTTCCGACCACTTTCCTGCTGACTTCGTTTTACTGGGACAACCTCATCCACCTTGGCATGGCGCCCACTCGCGGTGCCGACGGGCGGCTGAAGTTCGTCCTGCCGATGGGCGAGCGCAAGCTGCCCGGGATAGCGGCCGAGGACATCGGCCGCTGCGCATGGGGAATCTTCAAGCAGGGCCCCACGGTTGCCGACCGAACCGTGGGCGTGTCGGGCGAACATCTCACTGGCGTACAGATGGCGGCGGCGCTGGCTGAAGCCTTGGGTCAGCCCGTGGACCACGTGGCGCTGTCGTTCGATGAATACCGCCATCTCGGTTTTCCAGGCGCCGACGACCTCGCCAGCATGTTCCAGTTCAAGCACGACTTCGAAGAGTCATTCTGCGCGGCGCGCAGCGTGGAAACCAGTCGAGCCCTGAACCCGAAGCTCCAGGACTTCGCAGGCTGGCTCGATCGGAACCGGCACCGGCTTGGCGTACCGGTGACTGCATCGACGCCTTGAGATCAATCGGGTCAGTACCCTGCCTGCGGATCCACGCTCTCGGGGATGCTTCCATCGGCACGGTAGCGCCGGATGTTCCGGGCCACGATCTGCGAAGCCGTGAGGCAGTCGGTGGGCCCGGAGATGTGCGGCAGGACGGTGACGCGCTCATGGTCCCACTGCCACGCATCCGGGGGCAGGGGCTCGTGCTCGAAAACGTCCAGGACGGCGTGCGACAGGTGACCGCTTCCGAGCGCCTGCCGCAGCGCGCCTTCGTCGATGATCGCCCCGCGGCCGAAGTTGATGACGGCTGCGTTCCTGCGCAGGCGGCTCAGTGCCTTCGCGTCGACGAGTCCCTTCGTCGCCGGTGTCAGCGGCAGGAGACATACGAGGATGTCGGTGCGCTCGAGCATCGGCTCCAGCTCGTCAGCCCCGGCAAAGCACGCCGTGTTCGGAAGCGCCTTGCGCGTGCGGCTCCAGCCGCAGACCTGGAAGCCCGCCGCGGCGAGTGCTTGCGCGCCCGCCGAGCCGAGTGCACCGAGGCCGAGGAGGGAGACGGTCTTGTTCCGCGGCGGGACGTACTCGTGCGGAATCCACGCGCGAGCCGCCTGCTGCCTCGCGTAGCGGGGCATGTCCCTGTGCAGGTACAAGGTCCAGGCGAGGACCGCTTCGGCCATGGTGGCCGTGAGTTGCGGATCGACCAGTCTGACCACCTTGACCGGGCTGCCTTTCAGTGTGGCCATCAGGCGATCGACACCGGCCCACACGCTCTGGACCCACTGCAGCCGGGGGAGGGCCTGCAGGTCGCCTGGGCACGGGTTGGCGACGATCGCCACCTTGCATGCCTGTCGCGCGGCGGTATCGAGTTGATCCAGGGGGGTGATGTGTTCTTCGGGCAGGGCGGCCTGCAGGGCGTCCAGCCATGCGGAGGCGGACGGGTCGCCAGGTGCGCAGGCAAAGGGCAGGGGGTGCTTCATTTTTGGCGCGGCTTGGATGGATTCATCTCCTCCCTCGAGCATACGGCGAGGCTGCCCGCGCCGTTCGCCGGCTCGCACCGCGCCTCTGATTCACCGGAGCGCCCAGAATTGCCGGGTCGCCTCCAGGCCGGCAGGAGACCAGTGCGTGGATGGCGCCATGGCCTCGACGAGGACAGCCATTCGCTGCGCGGCTTCCGGGGCGGCGGCGAGCCGTTCCCGCATCACGATCAGGTCCGGGTCCAGCAGGTCCGGATCGACGTCGGTGGCTGCGCGAGGCGTGTTGCGCGCGACAGCGCGGAAGGTCGGGCGCCGGCGCGCAGTGCCATCGCCTTCACCCTCGTCCCATGCGCGACCGTCCTTCGCCTCATCCCCGCGGATCCAGTCGTGGATCACCTGCAACTCGTAGTCGGAGAACACGCCGAACATTTCGGACCGTTCGCCCTGCAGCAGTCGCCAGAACCGGCTCTCGGACGGCGGGCGGCCCCGGGCGATCCAGCCGGCGGATTCGAGCGCCCGAAGGAAATCGGGCATCTCCTGCGGGTCGCGCAACCAGTCGTTGACGCTGCGGCCGGCCACGCGGCAGTACTCCGAATGGGCGCCATGGCCCGCCACCGACTTCCGGGCGAGGATGCGCAGCGTCTCGCCCTCCACGTCGAAGCCGTCGATCACGTCGGTGGTGCCGATGCCGACGCAGGCGAGCTTGCACCCGGCGCGCATGCGCCGCCAGAACTCGCCGGCATCGTCCATCCGGGGCAGAAGGTCGAGCGCCGCCTGGCACGCGCGGCGGGCATGGCCGGTGTCCGGGTTATCGACGGTCACGTGCAGGGTGAAGTAGTAGGGATCGATGCCCAGTTCGTTCAGCTCGTACGCGGTGATCAGCAGGTGCAACGGCAGTTGCTCGTAGCCCAGGTTGAAGCCGATCACCTCGGGCAGGAACTCCTGCGCATTCCAGCCGAGGGCCAACTGGATGGCGCCTTGCTGCCACAGGACATCGTCTAGCCCATCGAGCGGGTCCAGGGCATGCCGCGCCAATAGATTGCGATACAGCAGGACGTGGTTCTTGTCCGGAAGCCCCTCGCCCAGTTCCTCCACGTAGGTGCGGACCAGGTCCGACAGGCGCGGGTTCCGCCAGTGCTGGACCAACCCGTAGAGCCAGGCGCCATCGACCACCTTGGTGGGGGCGATGCCACGCAGGACGAAGAGCGCCTGGGCACGAGTTGCGAAGTACTCGCGCGGACCGCCCGCCTTGCGCCTGCACAGGTAGGCGGCGTAGCGCCGGTGCACGTCCGCCACGCTGGAGTCCATCCATTCGAGCAGGTCGGACGGGTCCGCGGGCAGCCCCGACCGCCGTTCCTCCACCGAGGCGAGCTGCTCGCGCAGGAAGTGAGCGGCCTCCTCGCGCGTGGCGAGGTCAGGAATCGTGGTGGACAGCCGCTGATGAAGGCTGGCGAATCGCCCGGTGTCTGCGGACCTGGCCCGTCCGGCGTCCTGCAACTGTTTCCATTCCTGGGGTCCGATGTGCATGAGGTTCCTTGTCTTCAGGGCGCTTGGCCGGCAGGCGGAGCAGCAGCCCTTTCTTCAGGAGCACTGTCGGGCAGCGCTGGGGCTGGGACAATCCGGCGAGGGGCCGGATGTCCGTGCGTGGGGTCCTACCCGGGCGACAGATCAGGGCACGAGCTGCTGCCGGCGGAAGGGCTGCGCGCCGCGCGGACGCTGCACCACGAGCGCGACTGCAGCGATCCGCTCGGCCTCCGCGTAAGCTGGCTCAGCCAGCTCTTCGCCGAAGACATCCGGATCCACTTCGCGGTAGGTGCATGGCCATCCATGCTGCAGCAGCTCCGCCTGCAAGACCGCCCGGAACGGATCGGTCCCGTCAACGATGGGAACGCCGGTGTACAGCACCAGGCGGCCCCCGGGCGCCAGGCGCGGCAGCCCTTCGCGAACGACCCGCAGCGAGAGCGCCTCGCCCCATCGACCGCCGCCGTCGCGGTAGATGCGGCCGCTCGCGTCCTTGAGGTAAGGTGGATTGCAGACCAGCAGGTCGACCTCACCGTGCACGTTGCGAAGCAGGTCGCTGCGTACGAATTCGACGTCCTGTGCACCGGCAAGCTCGGCGTTGGCGCAGGCAAACCGCAGGGCGCGATCACTGACGTCCGCCACCAGCGTCTCCACATGACCCTGGGAGTGGCGTGCGGCGATCAACCCGCCGGGGCCGGCGCCGCAGCCTACGTCGACGATCCTCGCCCCTGAACCCAGCGGCGATCGCTCCAGTTCCCGGCCGATCACGGCGGCAAAGCGGCAGGTGTCCGGACCGAAGAACACGGCGTCCCGTGCCGTCGTCGGGTACGCGGAATGCGCGAACAGCAGTCCTTCCAGGCTCGAATACCGGACCTCGCTTCGCAGCAGTCCGCCGGGCGCGGCGGTCAACAGCCCAGCGCTCGCCAGCGCGGAGCGGATTTCGGCAGGCAAGAGAGCGGGGTCGAAGGGAAGGCTCCAGCCGAACACATCCCGCAGGGACCGGGCTTGCGTCATGCCCGGCCGAGCGATGATGCGGTCCTGCGTGGCAGGCGTCACGGTGGTGAAGTGGTAGCCACTGGCCAGAAGCCATCGGCCCGTGTTCACCAATGCCGGCACAAGAAGCGTATCCGGTGCCGCAGCGTGTTCCGAGTCGGGGTCATGCGCGTCGGTGGAAGGAGTGCCCATCGGCCGAGGATAGAGGGTCGTCGGACGCGCTTCGTAGGAGCCGTCCGCAAATCAGCCGGCAGAACGCGGCCGACTTTGCGGGAGCTGGTGCATTCCTCCTCCGGATGACGGCTCGACATCGACCCAGGTCGGCGCATGGTCGCTCGCATGGGCCTGGCCGCGGACCCAGGTGTCCACCCCGGCGCGGCGAAGCCCGGGAGCGAGCGCGCGGTTCAGCAGCAGGTGGTCGATCCTCAGCCCGGAGTTGGTCTGCCAGTGCTGGCGGAAGTAGTCCCAGAAGGTGAACACGGCTTCCTGTGGGTGGAGGTGTCGCAGGGCGTCCGTCCAGCCCTGGGCCAGCAACCTCGCGTAAGCCTCGCGGCTTTCTGGCTGCAGCAGCGCGTCCTTCTTCCACGAGCGTGGGTTGTAGATGTCGAAGTCGGTGGGGACCACGTTGTAGTCGCCGGCCATCACGACCGGATGATCGCTGTCGACCAGGCTGCGCGCGTGAACGATCAGGCGCTCGAACCAGGCGAGCTTGTAGTCGAACTTCGGGCCGGGCTGCGGGTTGCCGTTCGGCAGGTAAAGGCATGCGACGATGATTCCTCCAACCGCAGCCTCCAGGTAGCGGCTTTGTTCATCGGCCGGATCGCCCGGAAGCTCCCGGCGGATTTCCACGGGCGCGGAGTGGCGGCTGAGGATGGCTACGCCATTCCAGGATCGCTGTCCTTTCCAGAGCGCGTGATAGCCGGAAGACCGCAGTTCCTCGACGGGAAAGGAGGCATCGAGTGCCTTCAGCTCCTGCAGGCACGCAACGTCCGGCTGCTCGCGCGCCAGCCACTCCAGCAGGTTGGGCAGGCGGGCCTTGATGCCGTTGACGTTGAAGGTGGCGATCCTCATGCTGCGGATCATGGCGCCGGCGCATCGGCTCGGCCGTAGGATGCGGCCTGCACGCAAGGACCGTCGGGTGGACTGCGATCTTGACCGCTCCACCGTCGAGTACGAAACTGCCGGATCGACCGACCCCAGTTTCCACTCGACATGCTTTCCGCCGAACAGAACCGCACCCTCACAGACACGGACGCCGGATCGGGCATGGGGACCGCCTTGCGCCGCCACTGGATTCCATTCGCCTGCGCTGTCGAGTTCCCGGCGTCGGACGAGCCGCCGCGGCGCCTGGTGCTGCTCGGCGAGCGCCTGGTCATGTTCCGCGACTCGCAGGGGCTGCCCGCGCTGTTCGACGAGTTCTGTCCGCACCGGCGGGCGAGTCTGTACTTCGGCCGGAACGAAGACAGCGGAATCCGGTGCGTCTATCACGGCTGGAAGTTCGACGTCACCGGCCGGTGCATCGACCTGCCTTCGGAGCCGCCGTCGAGCCGCATGAAGGAGCGTGTGCGTGCCAGGGCCTACCCGGTCAGGGAGGCCGCTGGCCTGATGTGGGCGTGGATGGGCGAAGGGGAAGCGCCCGATCTGCCGGACTTCGCGTGGATGTCCGCTCCGCCGCAGGCCCGATACGCGTCGCGTTGGGAGCAGGATTGCAACTTCGTCCAGGCCATGGAGGGCGAACTCGACGAAGCCCATGTGAGCTTCCTTCACCGCCGCCTGGACCAGCCGCAGGTGGCCAAGGATTCGCTCATCGGCGACTACTTCCGTGAAGACACGGCACCCCGCTGGCGGGTGGCCCGGACACCGGTGGGGCTGGCCTGTGGCGCTCGGCGGACGGTCGACGGGGGCGAGCGCCACCTGTGGCGGATCAACCATTTCGCGGCTCCGTTCTTCACCCTCATCGCGCCCAGCGACGATCCGCACTCCCGCATCTGGCGCGCCTGGGTGCCGCGCGACAACACGTCGTGCTGGGTGCTGTGCGTGACCTGGCGTGACGATGGGCCGGTGGGTGCCCAGGAGCTGTCCCTGTGGCGCGAAGGGGCGGTGGCGCACCGGCGGCTCCAGCCGGGGTCCACGCGACCGGTGGAGAACAAGGACAACGATTACCTGATCGACCGGGCGGCGCAGCGGTCGGTGAGCTTCACCGGCGTGCAGGGCATCCGCGCCCAGGACGCGCTCGTGGTCGAGAGCGCCGGCGCCATCGTCGACCGCAGCAGGGAGAACCTCGGTTCCAGCGACGCTGCCGTGGTCGCCCTCCGAAGGCTCCTGCTCGACTACGCGGCTGGCGCCAGGGCGCTACCGGCGGGCGGCAAGGACTATGCGGTCCGGGCGTATGCGGGCTTCCATTCCTGGCCGGACGATTTCGACCGGAACCCTGGAGTGATGGCCGCGATGGGGCTGTCGCAGCGCGCACAATGAGGCATGCCCCTCATCGCCACCCCCGCACGCCGCCGCGCTGCCATGGCCCTGCTGCTCGCGCTCGCAGCCACCGGCGGGGTCGTTCGCTTCATGGCACCCAACCCGTCGGTTGCGCGCGACGTTGGCACGCTGATGCTGGTGCTGTGGCTGCCGGTGGTGGGAAACCTGATCGGCTATCTGTCCCGAAAGATTCCGCGAGCCGCGCCGCCGCCGACCGATTTTCCGCCCGGTGCGCCGTTCTTGGCGGACCTCGAGGTCAGCCTGCAACGGCTTTCCCAGCCCGCGGGATCGGCGCAGCCGGCACCTGCCGACGGACTTGCGACAGTGATCGTGGGCCGGCGTGGCTTCACGGTGCGGTATCCGCCCGGAGGCCTGGACTGGCTCCCCGGCCGTGCCGATGCTGTCATGTCGCTGCAGTTGCTGCGGCCTGGCGCGGCATTGGCGCACCTCCAGGCAGGAACGAAGTTCCACCTGCTGGTCGGCCATCAGCCCGTTGCCAAGGGCGGGGTGGTCCGGGTCCGGTCCTGACCGGGTGAAGCAGGGGGCAACGCGTGGCGCCAGCGGCCTTGTTCCTGATCGACAGCGCGGCCTGCGCCACGCCAGAGATGGCCGGCGCCGTCGTGGTCACCGGATCCCACGGCGGCGACAGCGCTGCAGGCTTTCTGCTCGCGGTGCAACCCCTGCTGGCAGTGTTCAACGACGCGGGTGGCGGGTTGGACGACGCCGGCGTGTCCGGGCTGCACCGGCTCGAGGCCGCAGGGATCGCGGCGGTGACCGTCGCGCACACCAGCGCACGGATCGGTCATGCGGATTCGACCTGGCAGGACGGAGTGATCAGCCGGGTCAATGCAAGCGCCGCTGCCCTGGGTCTCGTGCCGGGGCAGGTTTGCAGGGTCGCGCTCGGCGCGCTGTGCAGCCCTGCGCCGGCGGGCTAGCCGTCGATTCGACGCAGCCGCCCCGGCTTCCGGGTCATTGCGTCACGCCAGCCATGGCTTCCCGGATCTTCTTTTCCAGTTCGCCAATACCGGCGGTCTTGTCGGCAATCGCGTTCACGCCGCAGCCGTGGGCACCTTCGGTCAGCGTGGGCGTGATGTAGCCGCTGGACACGACGATGGGCAAGGCGGGCCGCAGCCGGCGCACGCGTGCGGAAAGCTGCCCATGGGCTTGGTGGTGAAGAAGGGCTCGAACAGGCGCTGGCGGGTTTCCTCGTGCATGCCGGCGCCATCGTCCTGAACGGTCAATCGCATCTCGCTGGCGTCGGCAATGCGCTGGACGCTCACCTCGATATGGCCGCGGCGCCGGGGCATGGCCTGCCAGGCGTTGGCGTCAAGGTTCATCACCACCTGGTGAACCTGGGTCTCGTCGCAGAGCACCAGGCCCGCGTCGCTGTCGGCGCTGAAAGTCAGCGTCACCCCTTCGGGCAGGGTGGGCCGCAACATGGCGACCGCGTCCGCGACGACGGCAGCGAGCGACTTGCACGCAAACGATGCCGGCCGCTGCTGGCTGAAGGTCATGCGATGCTGAGATAACCGGCGGCGGAAAGCACCATCCTTCACTTTATTTTTGGCGTCCTTTGCGGCTCCTTTGCGGCCTCTGCGTTCCTCTCTTTCATCCCGCCACAAGTCTTCTCACCGCCACGGCGACCTCGCCCAGGACGTCGATGCCGTTGCTCTCGTGGGGCAGGGTGTTGCAGGTGACCACGCGGGCGGCGCCGGCGTCGAGCAGGACCTGCAGGGCGTCGGGCGCGAACACGGCGTGGACGCCGATGCACACTGGGGCGCGGCCGAAAGCGGTGCGCACGTGGCGCGCTGCCTCGGCCATGGTGCGCGCGCTGGAGACGATGTCGTCGATCAGCACCGGCGAGCGCCCCGCATGGGACTGCGCATCGGGGACGCTGACTTCCACGTGGCGGTCGCCCAGGCGGCGCTTGTGCAGCACGATGGCGGGGCAGCCGACGCGGGCGGCGACTTCGCCGGCCCACTGCTCGCTCTCGGAGTCGGGACCGATGATCACCGGATCGGGCACCTGCTGCATGACCCACCGCGCGATGGCCGGTGCGCTCGCGACCGTGTCGGCCGGAACGGTGTAAACCTCGGACAGCGAGGCGATGCGGTGCAGGTGCGGGTCCACCGTAACCAGCCAGTCGAAGGCCTGCGAGACGAAGCGCGCGAAGGTGCCGATGGTGACCGCCTCGCCGGGCGCGAAGCGCGTGTCCTGCCGCATGTAGGGCAGGTAGGGCGCGACCAGCCCGACGCTGCGCGCGCCCAGTTCGCGCGCGGTCTGCGCCAGGAACCACAGCCGCAGCGCTTGCGGATCGGGATCGCGCAGGCTGGCGACCACCACCACGTCGCGGCCGGCGGGTTCGTCGTGCAGGCGCAGGTAGGACTCCCCGTCCGGGAACCGCCGCGACTCCACCCGGCCGACGGGCGCCTGCAGGTGCGCGGCGAGTGCCGCCGCGGCCGTTTCCGCACCGGGCAGCGGCAGGACCAGCGGCGTCATGGGGGATCCTCCAGGGTGAACAGTTCCTGCGCCAGGGCATAGGCGCGGGCATAGGCGAGCTCGCCGGCGGTCTGGGCGTGCAGGTGCAGCAGCGGCTGGCCGCGTTCGATGCGCTCGCCCGGCTTCACGTCGAGGGTGATGCCGGCGGCCTTGGACGCCGGCGCGCCGGCCAGCTTGGCGACCATCGCGAGCTTGCGGTTGTCCAGGGCTGCCACGATGCCCGCCCGCGTGGAGAGAAAAGGCGCCACGTGCGGCGCCACGGGCGGCGTGTGCAGCCCACCCTGCGCCTCGCAGATGGCCAGGAACTGGTCCCAGGCCCGGCCGCTGTCCAGGGCCTGGCGGGCCCGCACGATGCCCTGGCCGGCGGCCGCGTGGCCGCCGAGTTCCAGGACGTGCCCCGCGAGCATCAGTGCGCGCTCGCGCAGGTCGGCCGGGCCACGCGGATCGCGCTGCAGCACGGCCAGGACATCGCGCGCTTCAAGCGCCGGCCCGATGCCTCGGCCCACCGGCTGGGTGCCGTCGGTGCGCACGATGCGCAAGGACAGGCCGACCGCGCCGGCGACGTGGTCGAGCAGGGCCGACAGCTCCGTGGCTGCCGCGTCCGAGCGGACCTTGGCGGTCGGACCCACGGGAATATCGATCACAACCCGCTGGGACCCCGCCGCGACCTTCTTGGACAGCACCGACGCCACGAGCTGGCTGCTTCCGTCCAGGTCCAGCGGCCGCTCGACGCGGATCAGGACATCGTCGGCGGGACTGAGCTGGACGGCGCCGCCCCAGACGATGCAGCCGCCCACGCGCTCGACCACACGCCGCATCGATGCCAGGTCCAGGTCGACCGGCGCCAGCGTCTCCATGGCGTCCGCCGTGCCCGCGGGCGAGGTGATCGCGCGGGACGAGGTCTTGGGCATGACGAGACCGCAGGCGGTCACGATGGCCACCACCAGCGGCGTCGTGCGGTTGCCGGGCAGGCCGCCGACACAATGCTTGTCCATCACGGGCGACTGTGGCCACGACAGGCGCTCGCCCACCTCCACCATCGAGCGCGTGAGGGCGACGGTCTCGTCGACCGACATGCGGTCGCCGGCGCAGGCGGTCACGAAGGACGCCAGGTGCAGGTCGGACAAGCGCGTCGACACCGCGTCCTGCATGATGGTGCGCAGCTTGCCGGCGTCCAGCGGCACGCCATAGACCTTGGCCCGGATGTGGCGCTCGGACTCGAGCACCGGCGGGTGCCGCACCGACAGCAGTTCGCCCCCCTCGAGCGCCAGCGTGCGCCAGGCGCCCTCGGACAGGGCCGCCTCGCCCGGCGCGAGCCAGTCGGCGAGGACGTGGTGCACGGTGGCGATGAGGGTGCGCGCACCATGCTCGATCTCCACCCGCGCCTGCGCCTCGAAGCCCTCGGAGCGGCAGATCGCGCAGTCCGCCCGCATGTACACGATGGGCGACTGGTAGGTGTCGATGCCCGCTCGGCGGGCGACGAGTTCCGCCGCGCTGCGCTGCGTGAGGTCCATGCGGGTCATCGGGCGGCCGCCGCGCGGGCAGGCGGGATGTGCGGGAGCGGCAGAGGTTTCATGGAACTCATGTGTACTGTGAGGCGGCGCAGCATCCACCGCCGGTGGGACTCGCCGCTTGATCCACGTCAATCATGCCAGCGGAACGGGTGGGTTTGTCTTCTGGACGCAGAGGTCGCGGAGGGGGCGCAGACGGCGCAGAAAATGGGGGGAGGGCGGCTCGAAGGCCGCGCGCCGCGCGGACTTCAGTGGGTGGATCCCGGTTCGCCGAAGCGCACGGTGAGCGGCGCCGCCAGGGGCGGCTGGCCCTGTTCGCGCAGCCAGCGCTGGGCGAACTCGGTCACCGTGGCGGCGGCCCCCTCTTCTGCGAGGCGCAGGTAGTGGTCCTGGCGTGCGCGCCTCGCCAGTTCGGGGCCGAGCTGGCGAACGACTGCTTCGCGATTGGGTGCGGCGGCGGGGCTCAGCCACCGCGTGCGCTCGGTGCGCACCTGCATGCCCTGGGTGTCGAACGCCACCGGATCGGCGGGCTCCAGCGCGGGGACGCGCAACTCGTAGCGGCCCTGGCGCAGCGTCAGCGTCCAGTTGGCGGCCAGGGGGATGCGGTAGGTGTAGTGGGCGGTGACGCGCACGTGCGATGTCGTGCTGCCCAGCAGCTCCGAGCAGTCCAACAGGGGGCAGGTATGGCTGACACGCCAGCCGAACTCCTCGGGTTTCTGCAGCGTCGCGACCTCGAGCATGCCGCCAGGGGTGCGCACGACCCGGACGGCGTCGGGGTCGAGGACGACGGTGGCCTGCTGCTGGGTGCCCCAGCGCCACGGGCCGGCCGCCAGCCACGCGCCGCCAAGCGCCAGGACCAGCGCGACACCGACCGCGGCGAGGATGCGCTTGCGGGGGGCCGAGGAGAACTTGCGTGCGCCGGAGGGCTGGGTCATGCCGGCTTGGAGCCGGCGGGCCGCGCGTTCGTTCCGCGCGGCCGCCTCGCCGTCAGTGGGGGCGGCCCGTAGCGCCGCCGTTGAGCGGCGCGGTGAACATCGCCTGCCAGGCCTGGAACAGCGGCGGGGTGGCGGATGCCGCGGTCTGCGCGGTGGCCGCCTGCTGCTGCGGCTGGCGTGTGAACTCGCCCTGCGCCTTGAGGGTCGCGGTCATCAGTTCCTGGGCGTACTGCGCCATCTCGGTCCAGCCCGACATCAGCAGGCTGGATTGGATGGCCATGACTTCCATGGGCGAGGTCGCGTTGCGCAGGCGCTCGGCGGTCTGCTCCTGCAGCAGGGCCGCGCGCTGGATCATGTGCTGCTGGGTCTGCTGCAAGGTGTCGAAGGCGCGCAGCATGGCAGAGGCTGCGGAAGCGCTGGTGGCGAGCTGCTCGCGCGTGGCGTCGGCCATCATGGCCTGGCCGGCGGCGGCCTCCTGCTCGGCGGTTGCGGTTTCGCGGGCGGCGGACTTGCTGGTGGCCATGGCGTTCGCTCCTGGGGAATACGGTGGGAAGAGGATCATCAGCTATAAATTGCGGCGGTGCAACATTGCAACGTCGGACGGCAGTCTAGGCGCGTTCAAGGCATGCAGGTGACCCAGCAGTCCTTTGTTGCCAATGACGCTCGAGGTGACGCGCTCAGCCGCCCACGCATTGCATCGCTGCGAGCATCTGGTCCGGCAGCTCCCGGGCCAGGAAGCCGACCGGCCCCAGTGTGCGGGACAGCCGGTCACCGGCCTGGGCATGCAGGACCACCCCCCAGGCGCAGGCCTGTGGCAGGCTGGCGCCGCGCGCGGCCAGGCCCGCGATCGCGCCGGCCAGCGTGTCGCCGGAGCCCGATGTCGCGAGCCCCGAATTGCCGCCCTGGTGGCACCAGGCCTCGCCGGCTGCGGTCGCGATGATGGTGGTGGGGCCCTTCAGCGCGACGGTCGCGTTCCACTGCCGGGCAGCCTGCGCCGCGGCGGCCAGAGGGTCGGCCAGGATATCCTCCTTGCTGAGCCCCGTGAGGTGGGCCATCTCCCCCGCGTGCGGCGTGAGCAGCACCTCGTCGCCAAAGCGCCGGCCGGCGAGCACCGTGTCCATGCCGAGCGCGTCGAGCACCACAGGCACCTGGGCTGCGCGGCCGAGCAGGGCCGCAACGAAGTGCTGCGTCGCCTCGCTGTCCATCAGCCCCGGGCCGACCAGAACGGCCCGGCACCCTTGCAGGGTTTCGTCCAGCAGGCCGATGCCCTCCGGGGCGAGTCCGCCGTGGTCCGTCTCGGGCAGGCCGATCACGCGCGCCTCGGGCAGCGCGAAGGCCATGGGCCGGGCGACCGATGCGGCGGTGCCGACCACCAGCTTGCCGGCCCCGGTGCGCAGGGCCGCGGTGGCCGCCAGCATCGCGGCGCCGGGCAGCTCACGGCTTCCGGCGACGATCAGTACACGGCCCCGTGCTTCCTTGTCCGCCGTGTCGTCCAGCGGCGGAAGCGGCCAGTCCTTCAGGGCGTCGATGTCGAGCGTGCGCGGGTTCATGGCTTCGGCGCCTGGGATGCGTCGGGCGCCGCGGTGACCGGTGCGCCGGCCTCCTGCAGCGGCGCCACGAAGTTGGCGAGTTCCAGGTGCATGCGGTCCTGCCCGTCGGCGTGGCCATAGGCCGTGATGCCGCAGTTGGGAACGTCGGCCTGCCGGTCGATGTCCAGGATCTCCCGCTCCTCCAGTTCCTCGAGCAGGTAGCGCATGCACAGCACGATCACCTGGTGGGCGACGACCAGCACGCGGCGCTGCGCGTACTCGCGGCAGATCATCTCGAGCAGGCTGCGCAGCCGCAGGATCACGTCGCACCAGCTTTCGCCACCCGGCGGGCGGAAGTAGAACTTGCCGACATGGGCGCGCTGCTCGCCCAGTTCGGGGTGATGGTGGCGGATGCCGTGGTGGGTGAGCCGGTCGAGGATGCCGAACTCCTTCTCGCGCAGGCGCTCGTCGACGCGGACGCGCAGTCCCTGCGCGGCGGGACCCCAGGCGTCCAGCAGCAGCCGCGCCGTTTCCCGGGCGCGAATGTAGGGCGAGCAGAGGATCACCTGCGGCGGCTCCTCCAGCAGAGAAAACCAGTGGCCGAGTGCACGCGACTGGCGCTCGCCCAGGGACGACAGGGGCGTGTCGATGTCCCGGTGGGCGATGTCGATGCGGTGCAGGCCCGAGGACTCGGCGTGGTCGCGCGCGACATTGCCGGCGCTCTGGCCGTGCCGTACCACCCACAGGCGGCTCGGCCACAGGGCCAGGGCGGGTTCGAACGCTGGCTCAGGCCGCATTGCGGTTCTCCGGACCGGATGCCTGGAAGCCCAGTGCCCTCATTGCCGGCTCGAGGGTGACGCGGCGCTGCTCATGGTCTTTCCAGGGCGCGTTGCCCACCGGCACCCGTTCGTGCGCGTTGCGTACCGTCCAGGCGGTGCTCGAAGGCAATCCGTCCAGTTCGTCCCAGGCGATCGGAACCGACACCCCGAGTCCGGGCCGGGCGCGTGCGGACCAGGCCGCCACCGTGGTGGCGCCATAGCCGTTGCGCAGGTAGTCGATGAAGATGCGGCCCACGCGGTTGCGCGGGCCGCTCTTGGCGACGAAGCGCTCCGGCAGCGCGCGGGCGAGGTGCTGCACCACGGCCTGCGAGAAGCCCTTGACGTCGTCCCAGCCGTGGCGGGGACGCAGCGGAACTTCGAGGTGCAGGCCCTTGCCCCCGCTGGTCTTGAGGAAGGCGGGCAGGCCCAGGTCGTCGAGCAGCGAGCGAACCAGCCAGGCGGCCTGCTGCATCTCGGGCCAGCCGACACCTTCGCCAGGGTCGAGGTCGAAGGTCATGCGGTCCGGCCGGTCGATGGCCACCGTGGTGGCGTTCCAGGTGTGGAACTCGATCACGTTCATCTGCGCGGCCGACAGCAGGCCTTCGGCACGGGCGACGGCGAGCAGCCGCTTCTGGCCCGGATCGAGGGCCGGGTCCAGGGCTTCGATGCCCTGCATGGTGTAGCGCTCGGAATGCTTCTGGAAGAAAAGCTCGCCGTCGATCCCGCCGGGCGCCCGCACCAGCGCCACCGGGCGGTGTGCCAGGTGCGGCAGCATCACCCCCGCTACCTGCGCATAGAAGCGCAGCATGTCCAGTTTCGTGACCCCCGTCGAGGTGTCGACGACACGCTCGGGATTCGTGAGCTTGAAGTCCGGGGGCAGGGCGGCGGACGCGTCGGGCGCGGGTGCCGCACTGCGGCCGCGGGCGCCCTTGCGGCGGGCCGGAGCCGCGGCGGCGTTTGGCTCGCGCGTGATCTCCGCTGGCGGCTTGTCCTCGCGCAGCCCATGGAAGACCGCGTGGCGCACCCGCTGCTCGCGCGTCCACTCGCTGAAGGCCACTTCCGCCACCAGCCGAGGCTCGACCCAGTGCGCGCGCCCCGTGACCTTGGTGCCGGGCGCAAAC
>DAIMZU010000013.1:9656-16540 GCA_036733845.1 Ramlibacter sp. | reverse complement strand
GTTCAAGGTGCTGAGCCTCATCCCCCCGATGACGCAGCTCAACACCCCCTATCCGTCCACCGCGTATCTCACCGGCTTCCTGCGCTCCCGAGGCGTCGATGCGGTGCAGGCCGACCTGGCCCTGGCCCTCGTGCTTCGTGTGATGAGCCAGGACGGACTGGCACGCCTGCAGTCTGCAGCGTTGGCACAACCCGTCGAAGACCGCAGTGCAGCGGTCAACTTCTTCCTGGACCACTACACCCGCTATGCCCGGACGATAGAACCCACGAGCGCCTTCCTCCAGGGGCGGGACGGCACGCTCGCGCACCGCATCGCGGGTCGTGGCTTCCTGCCCGAAGGCCCGCGGTTCGCCGCACTCGACGGCTTCGCCGACGACGACGGCGATGACCCGCTGGGCTGGGCGTTCGGCGCGCTGGGCAGCACGGACCGTGCGCGCCACCTGGCCACGCTGTACCTCAACGACCTGGCCGATGTCCTGCGCGACGCGGTCGACGAGCGATTCGAGTTCGTGCGCTACGCCGAGTCCTTGTCAGCGGCGCAGCCGACCTTCGAACCCCTGGCGCAGGCGCTGGCCGCGCCGCCCAACCTCATCGACCAGATGCTGGCGGAGCTGACGCGGGAGGCCCTCGCTGCGCACGCGCCGCAACTGGTCCTGCTGTCCGTGCCCTTCCCGGGCTCGGTCTATGGGGCGCTTCGCATCGCGCAGGCGGTGCGGCAGCACCACCCGCGGCTGCGCATTGCCCTGGGCGGCGGCTTCGTCAACACCGAACTGCGCGACCTGGCCGAAGCGCGCCTGTTCGACTTCGTCGATTTCGTCACCCTGGACAGCGGCGAGCGGCCCCTGCTCGCCTTGATCGAGCACCTGCAGGGCCGCCGTGGCCCCTCGCGCCTGGTGCGCACCTTCCTGCGCTCACCGGAAGGCGCGGTGCAGTACGTCAATTGGCCGGAGCCGGACATTCCGTTCGAGGACGTCGGCACGCCTACCTGGGACGGCCTGCCCATCCAGGACTACCTGAGCCTGCTGGACATGCTCAACCCCATGCACCGCCTCTGGAGCGACGGGCGCTGGAACAAGCTCACGGTGGCCCACGGCTGCTACTGGAAGAAGTGCAGTTTCTGCGATGTGAGCCTGGACTACATCAGCCGCTATGAGACGGCCAGCACCGGCACGCTGGTCGACCGCATCGAGCGGATCATCCAGGAGACGGGCCAGACCGGCTTCCATTTCGTTGACGAGGCCGCGCCGCCCAAAGCGCTCAAGGCGCTCGCCGAGGAGTTGCTGCGCCGCGGGCTCCAGATCTCATGGTGGGGCAACATCCGTTTCGAGAAGACCTTCACGCCCGAGCTGAGCGACCTGCTGGCGCAAAGCGGCTGCATCGCGATGTCGGGTGGCCTGGAGGTCGCGTCCGACCGGCTGCTGGCACTGATGGAAAAGGGCGTGACCGTGGAGCAGGTGGCGCGAGTCACCCGCGGCATGTCCGATGCCGGCATCCTGGTGCACGCCTACCTCATGCACGGTTTCCCCACGCAGACCGTCCAGGACACGGTGGACGCCCTGGAATACGTCCGGCAGCTATTCGAGAACGGCTGCATCCATAGCGGGTTCTTCCACCGTTTCGTGTGTACCGTGCACTCTCCGGTGGGCAAGAACCCCGAGGCCTACGGCATCCGGCTGGTGCCGCTGCCGCCAGGCAACTTCGCGCGCAACGACATCGGGTTCGTCGATCCCACGCCCATGCCCCGGGGCGTGGATCATGACGTGCTGGGGCGTGGGCTGAAGAAGGCGATCTACAACTTCATGCACGGGGCGGGACTGGACCATGACGTGCGCGACTGGTTTGAGCTGCCGAAGGGGCAATGCCCCCGGCCCACGGTCAGGCGCGACCGGATTGCGCGGGCGCTGGGCCAGGAATCAAGCCCGCGATGAGCGCATCATGGATGCAAGCCAAGTAGCCGTGGGTCGTACGACCATCGCCTCAGCTTGCTTGCCTTCACCCCGCGGCAGAGCGGATGCCGTGGATTGATCAGGACGTTCCGCTCTTCGGGCACGATCACCGGTGGAACCACGAGAACGGGGCTCTCACCGGCGGCAAGCCAGGCGGGTGCAAATGAAAAAGAGGCCCATGGGGCCTCCGTTTTCCGCTGGCGCGTAGCCGCCTCAGACCCGGCGACGGTACTCGCCCGTGCGGGTGTCGATCTCGACCTTGTCGCCCTGGGCCACGAAGATCGGCACGCCGATCTCGAAGCCGGTGGCCAGCTTGGCCGGCTTGAGCACCTTGCCCGAGGTGTCGCCCTTGACGGCCGGCTCGGTCCAGGTGATCTCGCGCTCCAGGCTGGTCGGCAGTTCGACGGAGATGGCCTTGCCTTCGTAGAACACCACTTCGGCGGGCATGCCTTCCTCGAGGTAGTTCAGGGCGTCGCCCATGTTGTCCTTCTCGACTTCGTACTGGTTGTACTCGGCGTCCATCCAGACGTACATCGGGTCGGCGAAGTAGGAGTAGGTGCACTCCTTCTTCTCGAGCACGATCTGGTCCATCTTGTCGTCGGCCTTGAAGACGATTTCGGTGCCCTGGTTGGACAGCAGGCTCTTGAGCTTCATGCGCACCGTGGCGGCGTTGCGGCCGCCGCGGGCGTATTCGGTCCTGAGGACGACCCAGGGGGCGCCGTTCTGCATGATCACGTTGCCGGCGCGGATTTCTTGAGCGATTTTCATGGGCTGTTGGGCGGTTGGCCGCAGGCTGCATGAAAAGCCACCGCGGCAAGGAATGAGGCGCGCTCGGCGCTCAGACGGCGCGCCCCCTAAAAGGCGCAACGCTGCGCTGCTCACGCAAAGCCAGCGATTTTAACCTTTTTCATCCGCACTGGCCATGCGCACGAGCTCGCTGACCAGGTCCGGCTGGTGACGCAGGCGATTGCCGGCGGCGCGGGACCATTGCGTCCACTCGTCCCACGCGACGGGTCCCAGGCCCGGGGACAGGCCGTTCCAGGCCCGGTGGAAGTCCCGCAGGCCAGCGGGCGCGTCGACGGCCGCCAGGAAGGCCTCCAGCTTGGCGTGGTGCGCGTCGTCGTCCTGCGGATAGATCTGCCAGACGAAAGCGCGGCCGGACCACAGCGCACGCACCAGCGAGTCTTCGCCGCGCACGAAGTTGAGGTCGCAGCCCCAGAGCAGTTCGTCGTACTCGCCCTGGGTGAGCCACGGCAGGAAGGAGAGCGCCGGGGTCGCGGCAGTGGGCGTGGCGGCCAGCACGGCTTCCACGGCTGAGCGGGCCCGGCCTGGCGTCACCAGGAGCCGGGTGGGGGTGTCATCGGCCGCCAGCCTGCCCAGCAGTTCGCCCAAGGCCGCCGGTTCGTAGCAGAAGAGGCTCACCAGCCGTTCGCCGGCACGGGCGTCGAAGCCCAGGCGCTGGCCCAGGCTCAGGCGCCAGTGCGCCCGGTCGAATCGGGCCTGCCGCTCGGCCAGGTCCGCCTCGCGGATGAGGCCGCCGGTGGCGGGCGTGAACCCGGGGTAGAAGAAGCGCTTGGAAAGGCCACGGGCGGGCCCGCTCAGCACCGGCGAGACCAGCCCGTGGCAGCGCTCGACCCAGGCTTCGGCGGACAGGTACTCGAGGTTGAACCACGCGGGTTGCCCCGCGCCCTGCCGTGCACGCCGTGCCATGGCCGCCAGGAAGTCCGGATGCGGATCGCAGCCGAAGGCTTCGACCACGACGTCCCCGGGCTCGACCTGCGGCGGCCGGGCCGTCCAGGGGATGACCTCCACGCCCGCGCGGCCGCCGGGTGCCATGAAGGCCAGCGGCGCGGGGTCGTCGACCCACAGCCGCACCCGCTCGCCGCGCGCGGCCAGGTCGGCGCCCAGGCGCCAGCACACGCCCACGTCGCCCCAGTTGTCGATGACCTTGCAGAAAATGTCCCACAGCATGCTGCCGGGATAATAGGGCTCATGTCCGAGGTGCATTCCGAACAGCTGCTGGCCCAGGTCGCGGCCCTGCCGCAGCTGCCGGGCGTCTACCGCTATTTCGACGCCGAGGGCGGCGTGCTCTACGTCGGCAAGGCCCGGAACCTGCGCAAGCGCGTCGCCAGCTACTTCCAGAAGAACCACGGCGGCACCCGCATCGGGCACATGGTGGGCCGCATCGCCCGCCTCGAGACCACGGTGGTCCGCTCGGAAGCCGAGGCGCTGCTGCTCGAGAACAACCTCATCAAGGCGCTGAACCCGCGGTTCAACATCCTGTTCCGCGACGACAAGAGCTACCCCTACCTCAAGATCACGGGTTCCCCCGACAAAGTGGGCGCAGAGGGCCAGACGGCGGCCCAGTACCCGCGCGTGGCCTATTACCGGGGAGCGGTCGACCGGCGCCACCGCTATTTCGGTCCGTACCCCAGTGCCTGGGCCGTCAAGGAATCCATCCAGCTGCTCCAGAAGGCCTTCCGGCTGCGCACCTGCGAGGACACCGTCTTCGCCAACCGCACGCGGCCCTGCCTGCTCCACCAGATCAAGCGCTGCTCGGGTCCGTGCGTGGGGCTGGTGTCCCCCGAGGACTACCAGCGCGATGTCGACAACGCCGGCGCCTTCCTGCGCGGGGAGGCCCAGGACGTGCTGGCGGGGCTCGAGTCCCGAATGATGGACCATGCCGAGCGGCTGGAGTTCGAGCAGGCGGCCGAACTGCGCAACCAGATGACCGCGCTGTCACGGGTGCTGCACCAGCAGTCGGTGGACACCGGCTCCGACAAGGATGCCGACATCCTGGCGGTGCGCCTGCAAGGGGGGAAAGCCTGTGTCAACCTGGCGATGGTGCGCGGCGGACGGCACCTGGGCGACCGGCCGTACTTCCCCACGCACGTGGAGGACGCGGCCGCCGCCCTGCTCGGACTGGACGACGCGCCCGAGGCCTTGCGCCCGATCGAGGTGCAGGTGCTCGAGGCCTTCATCGCGCAGCACTACATCGGCGTTCCCGTGCCGCCGGCCCTGATCACCAGCCATCCGGTCGACAAGGCCCTCGTGGCGGCGCTCTCGCAGCAGGCGGGGGTGCGCATCACCGCCGTGCACCAGCCTCGCGAGCAGCGCCGGCTGTGGCTCGAGATGGCCGACAAGAACGCCGGCATCCAGCTGGCGCGGCTGCTGGCCGAAGAGGGCTCGCAGCAGGCGCGCACCCGCGCGCTGGCCGATGCGCTCGACCTGGCGCCCGACGACCTGGACGCGTTCCGCGTCGAATGCTTCGACATCTCGCACACGGCGGGCGAGGCGACGCAGGCCTCCTGCGTGGTGTACCACCACCACCGCATGCAGAACGCCGAGTACCGGCGCTACAACATCGACGACATCACGCCCGGCGACGATTACGCGGCCATGCGGCAGGTGCTCACGCGACGCTACGCGCGGCTGGCGGACGCGGGCCGCGACCCGCCCGACGCCGCGCCGCCTGTCACCGAGGCGGCGGCCACCACCGGCGGGGAGGGTGCGCCGCCGCCCGAAGCCGCTGCGCCCCGGAAGTCCGGCCGCGCCGGTGGCGCCCAGCGCCTGCCCGACCTGGTGCTCGTCGACGGCGGCAAGGGCCAGGTGACGATGGCACGCGAGGTGTTCGCCGAACTCGGGCTCGACCTGTCCGTGATCGTCGGTGTCGAGAAAGGCGAGGGCCGCAAGGTCGGCCTGGAAGAACTGGTGTTCGCCGACGGCCGGCCCAAGGCTTCCCTGGGGCGCGACTCGGCCGCCCTCATGCTCGTCGCACAGATCCGCGACGAGGCCCACCGCTTCGCCATCACGGGCATGCGGGCACGCCGCGCGCGCGTGCGCGTGGGCGGCAGCAAGCTCGAGGACATTCCCGGCGTCGGCGCCAAGAAGCGGGCCCGGCTGCTGCAACGGTTCGGTGGCATCCGGGGCGTGGCCGCCGCGGGCGTGGACGACATCGCGACCGTCGAGGGCATCTCGCGCGAACTGGCCGAAGAGATCTATCGGGCGCTGCATTGAGGCCGCTCGCGCGGCGATCGGCGGACGGGACCGTGCGGCGTGACAGAATCGCGCCATGTTCCTGACCGTCCCCACGCTCCTGACCTGGACGCGCATCGTCGCCATCCCGCTCATCGTCGGCGTGTTCTACCTGGGGATGGAGCCGCGGCTGCAGAACCTGATCGCCACGGTGATGTTCGTCGCCTTCGCACTGACCGACTGGCTGGACGGCTGGCTGGCGCGCCGCCTGAACCAGCAGTCCGCCTTCGGCGCCTTCCTGGACCCCGTGGCCGACAAGTTCCTGGTCTGCGCCTCATTGTTGGTGCTGGTGCACCTCGGGCGGGCCGACGTTTTCGTGGGCCTGATCATCATCGGCCGCGAGATCGCCATCTCGGCACTGCGCGAATGGATGGCCCAGATCGGCGCATCACGCAGCGTGGCCGTCCACATGCTGGGCAAGGTCAAGACCACGGTGCAGATGGTGGCCATCCCCTTCCTGCTGTTCGATGGCCGACTGTTCGGTGTCATCGACACCGGGTTCTGGGGCGTGTGGCTGATCTGGCTCGCCGCCATCCTGACGGTCTGGTCCATGGGCTACTACCTGCACAAGGCCATGCCCGAAATCCGCGCACGGGTGCGCTGAACCGATGGACGCCATCGCTGCCCAGCAGCAAAGGGATGCGCTGGTGCGCTCCATGCCGGTGGTCTTCGTCCTGATCTGGAGCACCGGCTTCATCGTGGCCCGCTACGGCATGCCGCATTCGCCGCCCTTCAAGTTCCTGCTGGTGCGCTACATCCTGTCGGTGGCCTGCTTCCTGGCGTGGGCCAGCCTGGCCCGCGCGGCGTGGCCGTCGGGCAAGGCGCAGTGGTGGCATCTCTCGGTCACGGGCGTCCTCATGCATGCGGGCTACCTGGGCGGCGTGTGGGCGGCGGTCAAGGCGGG
>DAIMZU010000013.1:0-9646 GCA_036733845.1 Ramlibacter sp. | reverse complement strand
GGCGTGGCCGCCTTGCTGGTGGGCTTGCAGCCGGTGCTTACCGCCATCTGGATCTCCTCGCACGGCGGCGCGGTCACGCCGAGGCAATGGGCCGGCCTGGGGCTCGGACTGGGCGGGCTGGTGCTCGTCGTGTGGCAGAAGCTCGGCCTCGGCGAAGTGCATGCGCTGAACCTGGCGTTCGCGGTGGCGGCCCTCCTGAGCATCACCGCCGGCACCCTCTACCAGAAGCGTTTCCTTGCGCCCTGCGACGTCCGCACGGCCAACCTGGTGCAGCTTGCCGCGGCGGCCGTCGTCACGCTCCCGCTGGCGCTATGGGAGCAGGAGCCGATGCGCTGGGTCGATCCCGCCGGCGGCCTCAACGGCCAGATCGCCGGGGCCATGGCCTGGTCGGTGCTCGCGCTCACGCTGGGCGGCAGTTCGCTGCTGTACATGCTGATCCAGCGTGGCGCCGCGACCTCGGTCACCAGCCTCATGTACCTCGTGCCCCCGACCACGGCCCTGATGGCCTGGCTGCTGTTCGACGAGCCGATCACGGCACTGACCATTGCCGGCGTGGCGCTGACGGCTACTGGCGTGGGACTGGTGGTGCGCGCGCCGCCCGCAGCCCCTCGCCCATGACCGCGGCGCGCTGGCGCCACCCCGTTTTTTTTCATCCATTCGCATCCAGGAGATCCCACGACATGAGCAGGAAACGCATTGCAGTCATCGCCGGCGACGGCATCGGCAAGGAAGTGATGCCCGAGGGCATCCGCGTGCTGGAGGTCGCGGCCACCCGCTTCGGCATCGACCTGCAGTTCGACCATTTCGACTTCTCGAGCTGGGACTACTACGAGAAGCACGGCAAGATGCTGCCGGACGACTGGAAAGACCGCATCGGCGGCCATGACGCCATCTATTTCGGCGCGGTGGGCTGGCCCGACAAGATCGCGGACCATGTGTCGCTGTGGGGCTCGCTGCTGCTGTTCCGGCGCGAGTTCGACCAGTACGTCAACCTGCGGCCCGCGCGCCTGATGCCCGGCATCATCGCGCCGGTGGTGCGCAAGGACGGCAGCCGGCGCGAGCCCGGCGAGATCGACATGTACATCGTGCGCGAGAACACCGAGGGTGAGTACTCCAGCATCGGCGGGCGGATGTTCCCCGGGACCGAGCGCGAGATCGTCATGCAGGAGACAGTGATGTCGCGCATCGGCGTCGACCGCGTGCTGAAGTTCGCGTTCGAACTCGCGGCCAGCCGGCCGAAGAAGCACCTGACCAGCGCGACCAAGTCCAACGGCATCGCGATCACCATGCCCTACTGGGACGAGCGGGTGGCCGAGATGGCCCGCCACTACCCCGGCGTGAACGTCGACAAGTTCCACATCGACATCCTCACCGCACACTTCGTGCAGCGTCCCGACTTCTTCGACGTGGTGGTGGCCAGCAACCTGTTCGGCGACATCCTGTCGGACCTGGGTCCCGCCTGCACCGGCACCATCGGCATCGCGCCGAGTGCCAACCTCAACCCCGACCGCCGCTTTCCCTCGCTGTTCGAGCCCGTGCACGGCTCCGCGCCGGACATCGCGGGGCGCCAGATCGCGAATCCGATCGGGCAGGTCTGGTGCGGCGCGATGATGCTGGAGTTTCTGGGGCACAAGGACGCGCACGATGCAATCCTGTCGGCCATCGAGAAGGTGCTCGCCCCGGGCAGCGGCGCCGCGCGCACGCCGGACATCGGTGGCACGGCGCGTACTTCGGACCTCGGACGCGACATCGCAGCCGCCCTCTAGCGCGCCCGGCCGCGGCGCGCAAGTGATTGCGCTACAGCGACCTGTTGCTTGTTGTAAACCCGCATGGCGTATTGACAGTGCACAGGCCGCTGGCTCTAATCCCTCCGAAGCCAAGGCTCATCAGCGGCGGTCACTCCCACCCCCCTTTCCAAAGCCGGCGCAGGGCTGCGGCGGCGGGAGCTTCCGCTGCTGCCAGTACCCAGAACCGTCCAAACCGAGGGGCCCCGAAGTGAACAAGACCGAACTGATCGAGCACATCGCCAAGCACGCCGACATCTCCAAGGCCGCGGCCACCCGCGCGCTTGAATCCATGGTGGGGGCGGTCCAGACCACCCTGCGCAAGGGCGGGTCGGTGTCGCTGGTCGGATTCGGCACTTTCGCGGTCGGAAAAAGGGCTGCCCGCACCGGCCGCAATCCCCGGACCGGCGACCAGATTAAAATCAAGGCTGCCAAGGTGCCCAAGTTCCGTCCCGGCAAGGCGCTCAAGGACGCGCTGAACTGAAAACGGAACTCCGGTGGGGTGCTTAGCTCAGTTGGTAGAGCGGCGCCCTTACAAGGCGTAGGTCGGCGGTTCGAGACCGTCAGCACCCACCACCCAGGTCCAAAGGCGAACGGCGGTTCGCCTTTCGTTTTTCCTGGGCACCACGGCACCCATTCCCCAGTGCGCGCCCGATCGCGCCGAAAGAAGCGACGACATGTTCGATTACATCCGCAAGAACACCAAAGTCCTGATGTTCTTGCTGTTCCTGCTGATCATCCCCGCCTTCGTGCTGTTCGGGGTCGAGGGCTACACCCGCAACGACCAGGGCGCCGCCGTCGCACGGGTTGCGGGCGACAACATCCGGCAAGCCGAATGGGACGCCGCCCACCGGCGCGAAGTCGACCGGCTGCGCCAGTCCATGCCCAACATCGACCCGAAGCTGCTCGATTCGCCCGAAGCCCGTTTCGGAACGCTCGAGCGCCTCATCCGCGACCGCGTGCTCCGCGCGGCGGTCAACGACGCGAAGCTGGTCACCGGCGACCAGCGGCTGGCAGCTGAACTGCAGCGCAGCCCCATCATCGCCTCGCTGCGCGGCCCCGACGGCAAGCTCGACATGGCCCGCTACCGGCAGCTCGCGGCGCAGCAGGGCATGACGCCCGAAATGTTCGAGGAGCAGATGCGCGCCGACCTGTCGCTCCAGCAGGTCATGGCGGGCGTGACCGGCACCTCCTTCGCCTCCGAGTCGCAGGCGCGGGTGGCACTCGGCGCCTTCCTCGAGCGTCGCGAGGTGCAGGTGCAGCGCTTCGACGCCGCCGAATTCGCAGCCAGGGTCCAGCCGACGCCGGAGGAAGTCGAAGCCTTCTACAAGGCCAATCCCCAGATGTTCCAGGCGCCCGAGCAGGTCGACATCGAATACATCGTCCTCGATGCCGACGCCGTCATGAAGGGCATCACGCTCAATGAGGCCGACCTGCGGGCCTACTACGAGCAGAACATCGCCAAGGAGACCGGACCCGAGGAACGCCGCGCGAGCCACATCCTCATCGCCGCGCCGGCATCGGCCCCCGCCGAGCAGCGCCAGGCCGCCAAGGCCAAGGCCGAGGAACTGCTCGCGCAGGTGCGCAAGCAGCCCGGGCGCTTCGCCGAGCTCGCCCGCCAGCACTCGCAGGACCCGGGCTCCGCCGCACGCGGCGGCGACCTCGACTTCTTCACGCGGGGCGCCATGGTCAAGCCCTTCGAAGACGCGGCTTTCTCGCTCCAGAAGGGCGAGACCAGCGGCGTGGTCGAGTCCGATTTCGGCTACCACATCATCCGCCTCACCGACGTCAAGGTGCCGCGCCAGCGCAGCTTCGAAGACATGCGCGCGCAGCTCGAGGCCGACCAGCGCCGCCAGCAGGCCCAGCGCAAGTTCGCCGAGTCTGCCGATGCGTTCAGCAACTCGGTGTACGAGCAGGCCGATTCCCTGAAGCCGGCGGCCGAGAAGTTCAACCTGCAGGTGCAGACCGCCACCGGCATCACCCGCCAGGCGCCGGCAGACGCCAAGGGGCCGCTGGCCAACAGCCGGCTTCGCAGCGTGCTGTTCTCGCCTGACAGCCTCGAGCGCAAGCGCAACACCGAAGCGGTCGAGACGGCCTCGGGCCAGCTCACCGCCGCCCGCGTCGTCCAGCATCACCCGGCCCGCACGCTGCCCCTGGACGAGGTGCGCGCCCAGGTGCTCGAACGCCTGCGAGCCACCCGCGGCGCCGAGATGGCGCGCCAGGCGGGCGAGCAGAAGCTGGCCGAGGTCAAGGCCAAGCCGGACGCCGCCGCGCTGCCTGCGCCCATCGTGATCTCCCGCGAAGACCCGCGCAACCTGCCCGGCCCCATCGTCGAAGCGGCGCTTCGCGCCGATCCCACGGCGCTGCCGGCGGCCACAGGCGTCGACCTGGGCCCGCAGGGCTATGCGGTGGTCAAGGTCAGCAAGGTCATTCCGCGTGAAGCGCCCGCCGGCGAACTGGCTCGCCAGGAGCGCGAGCAGGTGGCGCAGTGGTGGGCCTCGGCCGAAGGGCTGGCCTACTACAACCTGCTCAAGGAACGCTACAAGGTCCAGATCCGCACGCCCCGCCCGCAGGCGGGCCGCGACTGACCCTCGCGCCCGGCCACCACCCCGCAGCGGCTGGCCGGCCTGGCAATGTCAGGCGCTGGCGCCCGCCCGCTCCATCAGCGCCGCGTCGTTCACCGTCAGGTCCTGCCCGCGCAGGTCCTGGGGCCGCGTGTCCACCAGCCAGGCGATCACGCCGGCGCTGCGGTCGGCCGGCGCGAGCTTGTCGCGCGGGACGCGGCTGATCTCGTTCATGCCGGATGCGCGGATGACGCCCTGCATGCGGGTGTCCACCAGGCCGGGCGCGAGCCCATAGGTGCTCAGGCCCCGGGGGCCGTATTCCAGGTCGATGCTGCGCGTGAGCATCGCCAGCCCTGCCTTGGAGCTGCAGTAGGCCGACCAGCCTTCGCGCGCCGTGTGCGCCGCGCCCGTCGAAACGTTGACGAGGGCGCCGCCGGCCTGCAGCAGGGCGTCCATGGCCGCATGCGCCACGTGGTAGCAGCCGGTCAGGTTGATCGTCACCGTGCGCGCCCATTCGGCCGGATCGGTGTCGGCCAGGTGGCCGATCGGCCCGAGCTGCCCGGCGTTGTTCACGATCGCATCCAGCCGGCCCCAGCGCTCCATCGTGGTCGCAACCGCCGCCTTCACGCTGGCGTAGTCGGTCACTTCGCAGGGCACCACCAGCACGGGCATGCCGGCGGCCTTCACCGCGTCGGCGGTCTCCTGGGCGGATGCCGGGTCGCGCACGGCCAGGACCGGCGCGATGCCGCGCCGCGCCAATGCCACGGCGACGGCCGCGCCGATGCCGCGCGAGGCGCCGGTGATGAAGGCGGTACGGTCCGCGGGTCGTTCCTGGGTCATCGTGATTGGCCTCCGTGGGTCAGTTGAAGCGCTCCGCGCGATAGGGCGCCGGGTCGATCACCGGCGCAGCGCCCTCGACCAGGTCGGCCAGCAACTGCCCGCTGACGGGACCGAGGGTGAAGCCCTGGTGGGCATGGCCGAAATTGAACCACAGTCCCCGGTGGTGGGGCGCGGGACCGATCACCGGCAGCATGTCCACGGTGCAGGGCCGGGCGCCCAGCCAGGGTTCGTCCTCGACCGGCTGCGGCAGGTCGAACAACTGCCGGGCCAGCGCCTCCGCCCGTCCGACCTGCACCGGCGTGGCCGGTGCATCCAGCAGCGCGAACTCGGCGCCCGTCGTCAGGCGCAGGCCCTCGCGCATCGGCGCGAGCACCAGGCCGCTGTCGACGTCGTACGTGGCCAGTTCCGGCCCCGGGGCATCGCGGTAATGGCGGTGGTAGCCGCGCTTGACGAACAAGGGCAGCCGGTAGCCCAGCGACTGCACCACCGTGTCCGACCACGGCCCCAGCGCGACCACCGCGTGCGCGGCTTCGAGCGGGCCTTCGTGGCTTTGCACCGACCAGCCCTTGCCCGTCGAGCGCAGCGTGGCCGCGTCTGCGCGCGCAACGCGACCTCCCTCGCGGCGAAACAAGGCCGCGTAGCGTGCCACCAGTTCACCCGGGTCGCTCACCGACCAGGTGTCGTGCCAGTGGATGGCCCCGGGCAGCCGCAGGCGCAGTGCGGGTTCGGCCGTCGCCAGCGCAGTTCCGTCGAGCACCGAGAACTTCAGGCCGTCGGAGCGGGCGAAGGCTTCGGCGCGCGCGATGCCCTTGTCGAAGGTCGCGGCCGCGCGGAACACGAAGCGGTAGCCGTCGCGCCGCACGAGGTCCGACGCGCCGGCACGTTCGATCAGCGGTTCGTGCCCGGAGGTGGCATGGGCGATCAGCAGGGCGTATGCCCGCGCGATGCCGGCATGCCGGCTCGGCCGCGAATGCAGCCAGTAGCTCGCCAGGGCGCGTGCCAGCCGGGGCAGGGCACCCAGGTGGTAGTGCACGGCCGCGCCCTGCCGCAGCGCGACCCGCGCGAGCATGGCCCAGTCCTGCGGAAAGGGGTAGGGCTCGACTGCCTCGCGCTGGATCAGCCCGGCATTGCCGAAGGAGGTCTCGCGGCCGGGCTCCCGGCGGTCCACCAGCGTCACCTCATGGCCGCGCAGGGCCAGGTGCAGGGCGGTGCAGGTGCCCACCATGCCGGCGCCCAGGACGATGACGGATGTTTTCATGGAACTCGTTCGCGTTGTTGTTCGTGCTTATTCTGGCAGGGCGCAGCGCCTTGCACGGTGCTGCGCCCGGTGCTGTCCGACATTGCCGGGCCATGCCTTCCGACATGGGAAAGCCGGGGTGCCGGGCTGGGAGCGGCGAAGCCCCTGGACTAGGGCGCCACGCGCATGTAGCCGAGGACGAGCCACAGCGCCACGCCGCCGACCGCCAATGCGGCGGCGCAGGGCAGCAGCGTCTGCCGCAGGATCTCCGGCTCCCTGCCGGCCAGCCCCACCGTGGCCGCGCCGGCCACGATGTTGTGCGGGCACACGATGTTGCCGATCGCCGCGCCGAAGCCCTGCGCGGCCAGGATCGCAGCGACCGGCAGGCCGAGCGACTGCGCGGTCTGCGCCTGCAGCGTGGTGAACAGCACGTTCGATGCCGTGGCGGAGCCCGTCACGAAGCTGCCGAGCGCGCCGACGGAGGGGGCCACCGCAGGCCAGGCCCCGCCCAGCCCGGCGACCGCCGCCGCACGGATCGCGTCGATCATGCCGGCATGCACCATCAGGCGCGACAGGAACAGCATGGCGAGCAGCGCGGCGCTGACCGGCAGCAGGCGCCGGGCCGCAACCGCCAGCGGCTCGCGCAGCTGCGCAGGCGGCACGCGCTGCAGCGCAGCGCCCGCGAGCAGCGCGAGGAACAGCAAGGTGCCTGGATGCGCCAGCACCGCAAAGCGGCCGCTGAAGCGATCCTGCCAGCGCCACTCCAGCGTCCATGAAGCGAGCGCCTGCGCCACCGGCTCGATGCCGCGCGTGAGCAGCACCAGGATCACCAGGACGATGTACGGCCAGAAGGCGCGTGCCAGGGCCGGGTCGCGCGTGCGGTCACCTGCCGCCGGGGCCGCCTTGCGGATGGCCGCGGCGAACAGCAGGCCGCCGAGGAGGGCCGCCCCGAGCGTGGCCAGCTCCGGTCCGACCAGCGCCGCGAACGCGACGCTCGGGAGCAGGAAGGCCGCGGCCGCCAGCGCCATCCAGCCGCCTGCCGGCGGTGCGCTGTGGCGCATGCGGTCGTCCACCCCGACTGGTCCGGCAGCCCCCAGCAGGCGGTGGAAGGCGAAGGCCATCACCCCGCCGGCGGCCAAGTGCAGCAGGGCGATGGACCCGGACAGCGCGCGCGCATCGATGCCGTCGACCAGGGAAAGCTGCGCGAGCACCGGCGTGCCGAGGGCGCCGAAGGAAACCCCCACCGCGTGACCCACCAGCGCCAGCACCACGGCCTGCACGGCCGGCACGCCCAGCCCCACGAGGAGGGGAGCCGCCAGTGCGACGGGTGTGCCGAACCCGGCCGCGCCTTCGAAGAACAGGGCCCCGAACCAACCGACCAGGATCACCTGCAGCCCGCGGCGTGTGCTCAGCGACGAGAGGCCCTGGCGCATGCGGTCGAGCGCACCCGAGCGCTGCTGGTGTTCGTGCAGCGCCAGCGCCGGCCACAGGATCCACAGGATGGTGGCGGAGGTGAAGGCGGCCTCCGCCAGCACGCCCGCCAGCGTGGCGGCGTCGCCGGAACCGAAGGCCGGCGCCACCGCCGCGCTGACGAGCGCCCCGGCGATCCCCGCCCGGACTGCCGACCAGCGCAGCAGCAGCATGGCCGCCAGCACGGTGGCGATGGGCAGTGCGGCGAGCCAGGCCATCCGGTTCGCTCGCGAATCGTCAGGCCAGGCGTTCGACGGACACCGGGTGCAGCGGCACGCCGCGGTCCTCGAAGCTGTCGAGGTTGTCCAGCGTCGTGCGGCCGATCGCAGCCATGGCATCCTCGGTGAAGAAGGCCTGGTGCCCGGTGATCACGACGTTCGGAAAGGTCAGCAGCCGCGCGAACACGTCGTCGCGGATCACCTCGCTGGAGAGGTCGCGGAAGAACAGGTCCGCCTCTTCCTCGTAGACATCCAGGCCCAGGCTGCCCAGGTGGCCGGACTTGAGCGCCGCGATCAGCGCGCCGGTGTCCACCACCGCGCCGCGGCTGGTGTTGACGAGCATCGCGCCGCGCTTCATGCGGGACAGCGCCGCCGCATCGATCAGGTGGTGGGTCTGCGGCGACAGCGGACAGTGCAGGCTCACGATGTCGCTCGACGCGAGCAGCTCGTCCATCCCGACGTAGCGTGCGCCGAGCTGGACGCAGGATGGCGAGGGCTGCGGATCGAAGGCCAGCAGCCGGCAGCCGAAGCCCGCCATGATGCGCAGGAAGGCTTCGCCGATGCGCCCGGTGCCGACCACGCCCACGGTCCGGCCGTGCAGGTCGAAGCCGAGCAGGCCCTCCAGCGCGAAATTGCCCTCGCGAACGCGCGCGATGGCGCGGTGCAGCTTCCGGTTGAGGGTGAGCACCAGAGCCGCCGTGTGCTCGGCCACCGCGTACGGTGAGTATTCGGGCACGCGTCCGACGGCGATGCCCAGCCGCGCCGCGGCCCTCAGGTCGACGTTGTTGAACCCCGCGCATCGAAGCGCCACCATGCGCACGCCGAGCCCATGGAGTGCCTCGAGCGCGTGCTCGTCGAGGCGGTCGTTCACGAAGGCGCACACCGCCTGCGCACCGGCGGCGGCGGCGGCCGTGGAAGCGTCGAGCCGGGCGTCGAGGAAGCGCAGCACATGGCGTCCCCCGGTGTTCGCGCGGCCGAGGAAATCGCGGTCGTAGGACTGGGTGCTGAAGACGGCGACGTGCATGGCAGGACGGGGCAGCCGGGATGAGGATGGCGCACCTTAGCACGCAGGCGACGGCACAGCGCCTGCGGCAAGTGGCCGCTGCGCGGGTGCTCCGGGGCGCCGTCCGACACCCCGGCAGCCGTCTGGGCGCTACGGTCCATCCGGATGCGGCGCGGCGGACGCCCGCCGGAACGCACCCCCAATGAAGAAGGAAGGCTCATGAACACCGAAGACTGGAAGGATGCGCTGCGCGAAGGCCTCGTCACGGGCGCCGTGGCCGGGCTCGTCTCGACCCCTGTACTGGCCGCGGCAGGATGGCTGGAGAAGGGCAGGCCCGCCGCGCCCATCAACGCCGAGAGCCTGTGGCTCTGGGGCGACGAGGCCCTGCGACAGGATCGCCCCAGCTGGCGGCACACCCCGGTGGGGCTGGTGACCCACCATCTTGCGACGATCTTCTGGGCCACGGTGCAGGCCCTCGTGCGCGGAAAGCGCCGCGCGGCCGGCGGTCTCCCGCTGGCGCTGGCCGCCGG
>DAIMZU010000012.1:0-16977 GCA_036733845.1 Ramlibacter sp. | reverse complement strand
ACGCCGGACCGCTTCCTGCGCGGGCGGCGATGCGCATGCGCACCCGCTTGAGCACTTCGATCAGCGGCCAGCAGAACAGGAAGAAAATCAGCATCGCATACAGGTAGACCGGGATCATCAGGCGTGTATTGGCCGTCGCTGCGATCACGCTGTTCGCGCGGCTGACCAGTTCGCCCACGCCGATGATCGACGCCGTGCTCGAGGCGATCACGATGATGAGCAGGTAGGTGCCCCAGGCCGGGACGAACAGCAGGGCAGCGCCGCGCTCGCCTTCGCGCAACTGGCGCACCGCGATCAGCAGGTTGTCGGAAGTGAAGCCCACCACCGCGATCGAGAGCGCAAGCGACGCTTTCAGCCACGCGGGAAAGGCCAGGCCCCATCCGGTCCCCGGGACCAGGATTTCGACCGGCAGCATCACCGCAAGGTAGAACTGGAACACCAGCGTGGGAACGTTCCGGGTGACTTCGGTGGCAGCGACCGCGCACCGCCTGGTGGCGGCGCGGCCGTCCAGCCGCAGCCAGGCGAGCCACGCCCCGAGTGCCGTTCCCACGACCATGGCGATCGCGGAGATCACGATGTTCCAGGCGAAGCCCCCCAGCAGATACGGCGTCCACGCCACCAGGGCTTGCAGTTCGGTCATGACCGCTCTCCGGCGAGTGAACGCAGCCGGGTCTCGAGACGGCCCAGCAGGCGCACCGTGATCGCGATCAGCAGCAGGAAGACAACGAGGAGCATGTTCATGATTTCCTTGACGTTTCCGTGATCCACCAGGATGCTGGTCGAGACGGACAGCAACTCGGGGACCGCGATGACCGAGGCCATCATCGTGGCCTTGCTCACGTTCACGAGTGACGCGGTGATCGATCCCGCCGCATGGCCATACACATGGGGAAGCGTCGCCACCTGCAGGCGAAAGCCTGCGTGCTTCTCCCGGCGCAGTGCGGCGGCGTCGAGCAGCGCGCTCATCACCGATGCGCCGGTGTAGTAGGACAGGCAGGCCACCGCCACCCACCAGGCGCCGATGCTGATTCCGTAAACCGACCACGCAATCGCCGCGACACCGAAGAACAGCAGGTACATCTGCAACAGCGGCGGGGTCATGCGGCCCCAGACCGCTGCGGCGCGCGCCAGGGACCCCAGCAGCCGCAGGCGGGATTCCGCCAGGAGCGCGCCGGCGGCGCCGAACGCAAGGCTCCCCAGGATGCAGGCGACGATCAGCAGCAAGGTGTTGCCCAGGCCCCGCAGAAAGCGCGTGCGGTCGAATTCGTCATAAAGGAACGTGAGGTCCCACCCGGTCAGGTCCCGCAGTTCCAGGCCCAGGTGGTGCAGGCCGCTGACCTCGGCCGAGGTCAGGAGTGATCGGTTCCGGCACGCCGGGGGCCAGTGCCCGGTGTCGGTCCGCTGGCATTGGAACTCGCCATCACCGTCCTTGCGCGTCCACAGTTCGTGCGTCTCCGCCAGCGAGCGCGAAGGCGGCAGGCCCCAGGATTTCTCGAGCGAGCGCAGGAAACCGGTGCGGTGGAGGTCGGCCAGCACATCGCCCACCCAGCGCTCGAGTTCGGTCCCGGATTCGGCACGAGAGACGGCGACCACCCAGGGCGCGGGCAGCGCGGCCGGCAGGGGCGTGCTGTAGCCGGCCCACTCAGGCAACTGCAGGTCGGACCAGATCGCGGTGTTGTCGAACATGTAGCCGATGCAGCGACCGTCCCTCAGCGCCAGCTTGGCATCCCGGCTGTTGGCGAACATGACCAGTTCCAGCAGGTAGCGCTGCGCCATCGGCCGATTGAAGTAGGCGCCCTGGGCTGCACAGATCTTCTGGCCGCGGACGTCCTGCCACTCCTTCAGCCGGGTCTCGGGCCGCACCATCAGCGTGACGCCCGAGGCGTAGTAGCTGGGCTCCACCAGGGAAGCGATCCGGCGGCGCTCGCCGGTGTCCCCCATCGTGGCAATGATCACGTCGACCACGCCTTCCTCCAGGCGCTGCAGGCGGTTGGAGGATGTCACCGGCACCAGGCGCAGGGAGACACCGAGGCGGCGAGCGAGTTCGCGCGCCATGTCGGGCTCGAAACCCTGGATGCGACCCTGGAGATCGAGAAATCCGAAGGGCGCATAGTCCGTCTTCACACCGACCACCAGTTCCCCCCGCTTGCGGATCAGCGCAAGGGTCGGACTTGGGTTCGCCGGCGGCACGGCGATGGCTTTCGGCCTGGCCCTTGCCTCTGCAGTCGATGGCGGCGCTGCCTCCGCGCGCCCCGCCGCAGCCGGGGCGGTGCCCGCCGCCTGCAGGGGCAGCGCCCACAGCGCCGCACAAACGACGCCACACGCGAAGAGCGTGCGTCGCCATGACCTTGTGATCTCCATTGCCGGTCTCCTCAGCGGTGTGCCTGTGTTGGAAGGGGGGTGGCCACGGCACGGATACCGTATCCCAGGAATGCCGGAACGAGCGGAAGCAGCCAGGCATCCAGGCGGGCCCACGCTGCGCTGCGGCAGACGTGCGATTCCGCAACGAGGCTCTCGGCCTCGACCGCGTCGAGTTGCCATCCACCATCGGCGAGTTCATGCCGCAGGGCGCGCAAGCTGTAGAGGTGATAGAAGAAGGTGTGCGCCGCGCCGCCGAAGGTCCGGCGGTAGCTCACGTCGCCCCAGCACTGGCGGCCCGGCTGCCAGGTCGAGCGCAACAGCGCCCCAGGAAGGCGGCGCCAGATGCTGGGAACCGTCAGCAGCAATCGCGCGTCCGGTGTCGCCAGCGCACGCAACTGGCGCAAGGTGTGGATGCGCGCCACCCGGGGACCTATGTGGCTGAGGACGCCGAAAAGCATGAGGATGCGCTCGAACCGCACCGCGGGATCGAGCTCGGAAACTTCGCCGGCGACAAGCTGCACCCGCGACGCATCGGGGTGCTGGAGCAGCCGCTGGCGGAAGGCGTCGAGCGCCACCCGCGAGATGTCACAGCCGACGAAGTCCGCCGCGGAGCGCTCGATCACGGGCATGGCATAGCGGCCGTTGCCACAACCGACGTCGAGGACGGTTCGCGCCGCCTCGACGCCGTTGCGCCAGAGAAAGTCCAGGGTCGACGGATTCGGCGCCGGATAGCGCGCCTCGTAGGTGCGGGAGGCGAAATAATGGTCGTAGGGCTGCTCGATCAGGGCTCGCCAGGACAGGCCGGTGTGACTCACAGGCAATCCCTCGGCGTGCGCGCACTCAGCTGGGTGCCGCAGTGGAAGCCATCCCCGGCGCGGCGGCCCCACGCCTCGTGCATCCGCTTGACGAACGCGGAATTCGGAATCCCCCACCGCCGCTCCAGCTCGAGCAGGGTGCCTGCGCGATGCCACTCCACCACCTGCTGCGAGACCAGGCTGGCCAGCTTGCCACCCTCCTCCTGCCGGTGCAGGGCGATGGCCCATGGGGCGAACATCAGCGTCTCGAGCGGCATGGTGTACTCGCGTGACCAGGCCGGGTCCTGGAGCATCGCGACGATGTTCGTGTCGTCGTAGAGCAGCGCGTCGCAGCGTCCGTCGCGAAGGGCCTCGAGCGCCAGTTCGTTGCTGTACAGCGCGACAACGTCGATGCCATGGCTCACCGTGATGCTGCGGTTGTAGAACGCCCCGCGGCGCCCGCAGACCCGCCGGTCGCGAAGGTCGCGCCAGTGCTCGAACCGGGAGGTCTTTCGCGCGAGGATGTTCACGCCCGAGCCGTAGTAGTGGGGCGTGACCAGGGTCATCACCTGGCGGCGCTGCGGCGTGTCCGACAAGGTGGCGATCAGCAGGTCCACCTGCCGCTGTTCCAGCGACTGCTGCCTTTCGGCCGAGAGCAGGCCCACCAGGCGCAGCCGCACCCCCAGCCGTTGCGCGAGCAGGGCCGCAAGGTCCGGCTCCAGGCCGGTCAGCTGCCCCGTGCGGGGGTCTGCCTGGCCCCAGAGGGGGACATCCTTCTTGACGCCGACGATGAGTTCGCCGCGTTGGCGGATGTCGTCGAAAGCGTCGGCGACGGCCACCGCCCACCAGAGGCCCATGAGCGCCATGGCCAGCATGCGGGCCAGCCCCCGGCCGAAACGCGTCGGATGGCAACCGGGCTTCACTGAAGTTCTCCCCAGCGGCTGCACAGGAGAGCCATGCAGGTGATGTCGTCGAACTGCTCGACGCCTGCGGAGAACTCCTGGACCGCAGCGACGACGCGCTGGACTGCCTCGCGGGTGTCGGCGGCCGGCCGCCCCTGGAAAAGGGCTACCAGCCGCTCCATGCCGAAGGGCTGCCCGCGCGCGTCCTCGGCCTCGTTCACGCCGTCGGAGAACATCAGCAACAGCTCGCCCGGGGCGAGCTGGACCTGGGCCTGCGCATAGGGCAGTCCCTCCATGACGCCGAAGGCACACCCGCCCGTGGGAGCAAGCCAGCGCGCGCAGCCCGCGGAATCGACGACCAGCGGCGGAGGGTGGCCCGCGTTCACGTACGTGAAGCACCCGCTGCCGGGCTCGTAGTAGCCGAGGATGGCCGTCACGAACATGCTGCTGTCGTTGTCGGCGCACAGGCCTTCGTTGACATCCCGCGCCACCTCACCCGGGGCCGCCTGCCGCTGGACGGCCACGGCGCGCAGAAGAGTCTTGGAGACCATGGCGAACAGCCCGGCGGCGATCCCCTTGCCACTGACGTCGGCGACGACGAGTCCGACGCGGTCCGGCCCGACGGCGAAATGATCGTAGAAGTCGCCGCCGACCTCCCGCGCCGCGGCGGTCGTGCCCCAGAGCATGAACCTGGCATCGTCCGGCCAATGCCGCGGCAGGATCGACTGCTGCATGCGCGCCGCGATGTCGAGTTCCTTGCGCAGCACGCCCAGTTCCATGGACTGGCGGAACGCCCGGGTGATGGCTTCGAACCAGGGTCGCCATGCCGCCGGCACACGGGGGACCGGCTGAGGCCTGAAGTTGGATTCGGCGACCAGGTGGGTGACCAGGCGCGCAGCCGGGCCGACGAACTCCCGCGAGCTCACCGCGTACGTGATCAGCATCAGGAGTCCCATCCCGACCAGTACGGCGGCCATGGCCGGCCCGCGCTCCAGCGCCAGCTTGAACCACAACTCGCGCTGCGGCACGCTGTAGACCATCTGCCAGGGCGCCGCCGAGAACACGTGGCGCACCATCAGCAACCCGTCCTGCCGCACCGGGACACCGACAGGCAGCGACGCGAGGAAATCAGGCGAGGCCAGCGAGGCGGGCAGCACCTGCGCAAGCCGCGCAGGCGCCTGGACGGACAGGGGGTCGGCGTACAGGCCGGGATGCGCCAGCACCTGGCCGGCCCCGTCGACGATCGAAACGGCGCCGGGCGCGTAGCCAAAGGTCGCGTTCACCCGGTGCAGGTAGTCCAGGCTCATGTCGAGGGCAACGACGCCCATGAAGCGGTCACGGTCGTAGACCGGAGCGGCGACCGGCGCCAGCAGCCCGGTCTCCTGACCGCCGAAATGGATGGGCCCCCAGTACTTGCGCCGCTCAGGATTGACGGTTCCTTGCCCCAGCTGCCAGACCGGATCGTCGTAGATGGCCGGCGTGAACGGCAGTTCCCGCGCGGAGCGCCAGGGGGACACCAGCTGGAAGCCTTCGACCGCCAGGAAACGGGTGCGCGTCGCATGCGGCAGGTGGAAGGCCATCGAGCGCAGGTGGCCGTCGAGCGACAGCGCGGCGGCCAGGTCGCAGTAGAAGGCTTCGCTGCGCCCCGCAAGATGCCCACGGCCAACGACGTTCGCGCCAGCGTCCCGGTCAGGCAGTGCGTCCCGCTGGAACCCACCGGGAGCGGCGCGGAGCATGGCCGCCTGCGCGAGCGACTCGCCCCCGGCGCAGCGGGACTCGCCCGTGCCCTGGCTGGACCGCCCGCGGCCCGCCGCCATGCGCAGGGCCTCGACCTGGTCGCTGGAGGAGCGCAGCAGGAATTCGATTCGCTGCGCATGCCGCTCCAGTTCGCCGGCGATGAGCACCAGCTCCTTGGACATGTGCAGCCGAAGCTGGTAGCCGAAGAACAGCGCCAGCCCCATCAGCAGCGCGCCATAGGCGACGCCGACGGTACGGTTGTAGTTCCGGAAAAACCGCGGCTCGGCGGCCGTTGCGGACCGGTTTCGCGCGGCATGAGCGTCAGTCGGCATACCTCACCTCATCGGATGAGGTGGAGAATAAACGACTACGTCAGGATTACAAGTACTTTTTTAGAATTACCGCGTTGGGCCCGCTGGAATGATCCGGATCACTGATCGCTCAGGCGCGCTCGAACACCGCCGCGATGCCCTGACCGCCGCCGATGCACATGGTGACCAGCGCATAGCGGCCCTGCACCCGGTGCAGTTCGTACAGCGCCTTGGTCGTGATGATCGCGCCCGTCGCGCCGACCGGGTGGCCCAGCGAAATGCCGGAGCCATTCGGGTTGACACGGGCGGGGTCGAGGTCGAGCTCCTTCACCACCGCGCAGGCCTGGGCGGCAAAGGCCTCGTTGCTCTCGATGACGTCCAGCTGGTCGATGCGCAGTCCGGCGCGCTCCAGCGCACGCCGGGTGGCAGGCACCGGGCCGATGCCCATCACCTTCGGGTCCACGCCCGCGTGGGCATAGGCCACCAGCCGGGCCATGGGTTTGAGCCCATGGGTGCGGATCGCATCCGCGCTGGCCAGCACCACCGCCGCGGCGCCGTCGTTGATGCCCGAGGCGTTCCCGGCGGTCACCGAGCCGCCTTCCTTGCGGAACGCCGGCTTCATCTTGGCCAGCAGCTCGGCCGTGGTGTCCGGCTTGACGTGTTCGTCGGTGGTGAACTGGATGTCACCCTTGCGCGTGGAAATGGTGACAGGGACGATCTGATCCTTGAAGCGGCCCGCGGCAATCGCGGAGGCGGCACGGCGGTGGCTCTCGACGGCCAGTGCGTCCATCTGCTCGCGCGTGATGCCGTAGCGGTCGGCCACGTTCTCCGCGGTCACGCCCATGTGGATGCGGTGGAAAGGGTCGTGCAGGATGTTGAGCATGTAATCCTGCATCTGCATGTCGCCCATGCGCACGCCCCAGCGCGCACCCGTGGCCAGGTAAGGACCGCGCGACATGGATTCGGCGCCTGCCCCGACGGCAAGCTGCGCGTCCCCCAGCATCAGCGCCTGGGCCGCCGAGATGATGGCCTGCAGGCCGGAGCCGCACAGTCGGTTCACGTTGAAGGCGGGCACCTCCTGCGGCAGTCCGGCCTGCATGGCCGCCACCCGGCTGAGGTAGGCGTCGCGCGGCTCGGTCGGGATGACGTTGCCCATGGCCAGGTGACCGAAGGCGTCGGCGGGGGCACCGCTGCGCTCCAGGGCGGCGCGCACGGCGGTCGTCGCGATGTCGGCGAGCGGGACATCCTTGAGGGTTCCCCCGAAAGTTCCGATGGCGGTGCGGGCGGCAGAGACGACGAAGACTTCTTGCATGGTGTCCAGAGGCAGTAAGGTTGAACGGAAAGCGCCCACGGAGGGAGCCGCCTGGCCGCATTTTGCGCCAGCGCCGCCGCCACGGCCGTTGACGTGGATCAGAACCGCGAGACGACGCCCAGGTTCAGGCGCAGGGGCTTGCTGCCCTGGCTGGTGCTCGCGTCGTTGACGACCTGGGCCAGGTCCGCCGCCACCTGCAACCCTGGCCGGAGCCAGCGGACGCCGGCGCCCGCACTGGCGATGGTTTCGGAGGGCCCGCCACCCAGCGGCCGCACCTGTCCACCGTCGGTGAAGACCACCGGGCGCAGCCCGGTGGTTCCGAGTGCGGGGCCGGTGGCTTCGAGGTTCCACTGCCAGCCGCGCTCTCCAGCCACCACGCGGTCCGCGAAGCCGCGCACCGAGTTGTAGCCCCCCAGGCCGAACTGCTCGCCGGCGACGAGGTTGTCGCCGCTGTGCTGGCCGCGCACGCGGCCCACCACCTGCCATCCGCCGACCGGCGCGACGGCGTCGGCGCTGTAGCGCCATGCCCGCCAGCCACGCACGCCGCCATTGGCCGCATGGGCCTCCGCCGTGTTCCGGCTGCCGCCGCCGAGGTTGGCGAGGTGTTCGATGTTGGCGCTCCAGTTGCCCCAGCCGGCCTCGTCGCGCAGGCCGGCCAGCAGCGTGAGCACGCGCGAGCCGACGTCCGGCTGGATCTGGACGCCGTTGAAGGTGGTGCTGTTCTCGAACACCCGATCGTCCAGTGCCACCGCCAGCGTGGGCTGAAGGGTGCCGATGCGCTCCATTGCGCGGGACAGGCGCGCGCCCTGGAAGCGGCCGCTCCCGCTGACGTCGAAGAACCCGCCGCCCTGCTGAATGCGTCCCGCGTTGGTGTCCGACTGCGTGTGGTACGCCGATGCCGTCATGCCGGTTCCGTACAGCGGCAGCTGGTAGTACGCACCAAAAAGGCTCAGGCTGCTAACGTGGCGGGGGTCTGTCGAGTAGGACAGCGTGAGCACATGGTCGCGGTTGAACAGGTTCGAGTGCTGGAAAGCGCCGGTCACGCGCACCACGTTGTTCGACTCCCCGCCTCCGCTGATGTGCTGGTTGGCCGTCATCGACGCGATGAAGGCCACCGGCGGCGTGTCCTGCACGCGGACCACCGCGTCGACGGCGTTTGGCTCACGCGATTCGCGGAAGGACACACTCACCTGCTTGGCGGGGTTGGTGTTGCTTGCGCTGACGTCCGAGCCGAGCTGCTCAAGCTGCGGCGGCTCGCCCTCCTTCAGGGTGGGCAGGCTCGCGCGGATGTTGGCCGTATCGAAGTGCTGGTTGCCCTGCACGTCCACCTTGCCCAGGCGGAACTCCACCACTTGCAGCCTGACCTCGCCATCCTGCGGGCGCTGCGCAGGCACGATGATGCGGTGGAAGGCATACCCCGCGTCGCGCAGGCGCCGCTCCAGGGCCTGCGCCGCACCTTCGAGGTCACGCAAGGTCCGCGCCTTTCCCGTGAAAGGCGCAAGCGCCTGCTCGACGGAGGCCGCGGGAATCGGCAGGGTTCCGTCGATGCGGTAGCGGCTCACGTCGAGCGTGGGCTCGGCAGGCTGCACCGGCGGCACCGGGGGCGTGCCGCCGGGCGTGGTCGGGGCCTGCGCCAGCGCCGCGCCGAGCTGGCAAGCCAGGCCGGCGGCGAGGGCGACGCGCGTGAAAGTGGTGGTCGTGCTCACAGGCGGCAGATCTCCTGGCCGGGCTGGCCGAGCGTCACGCCGAACAGTTGCAGCAGCGGACGTTCGGACTGGCTGAAGTTTTCAGGAAGCGGGAAAGGGTCGAGCCGCAGGAACAGCGGCACGGGCTGGATCCGGCGGGCGTCGCCGAGCCGTCCCGAATAGCCCGCTTCGCCCGGGCCGAGGTCGATGACCATGCCACCGGAGATGATCTGCACGTGCCCGTCGCGCACGGCGACGTACAGGCCGTCCTCGCCGGTGCTCTCGTTGGCGGCGAACAGCCGGGTCCAGTCGACTTCGACGCCATCGGGCCTCGGCGCGGCGAACTGCGCGAAGAATTCCGGAACCGAGATCAGCACGCGCGGCAGGCCGTCGGCACCGATGAAGCCGGCGCGGCCCAGCGGCACGTCGAGCGGGCCGCGCTCGAAGTAGGCCAGGCCTTCCCAGGTCATCATGAACAGGCCGTCGCCCTGCTGCGGTTCCGGCCCCGGCGGCGCCGCAGGTGGCTGCGGGCCCAGCGACGGGTCGACGCACGGTCCTTCGCAGCTGATGTCCATGCCCGTGCCGCGCACGCCGAGGGTGGAGGTGAGCGTCTGGATTTTGGCCGACTCGGGCGAGGCCTTGCCGATCAGCCCCGTGACCGAGCGGATGCCGCCGCGCAGCAGCCCCAGGCTGACGTTGTCGGCCTTCTGCGGCTGCCCGAAGCTGAAGCTGTTGATCCGCAGTGTCGTGTTCGGGTTGACCGAGACCTTGGACTGGTCGCGAAAGCCAAGGACCACCGTGCTGCCGGCGCCGGTGCGGACGTCCTCGCCTTCGAAGAGCGCGCCGCCCACGGCCAGCGTGCGGCTGGCGCGCGCGGTGTTGATCGCCACCGCCTCCCCCGTGAGTTGCACGACGCGCGCGGCCACCGGTTGCGTCACGGCCGCGGCGGCGGCGCTGCCGGCGGCTGCCTGCGCGGCATTCTCCTGCCGGCAGTCTTCGCCGCACAGCCGGGCGTCGAAGCTGGTGCCGCGGATGCCCACGGTGGCGGTCGAGGTGCGCAGCTGGACACCGGCCGGATTGCGCCGGCCGGTCAACCCGGTCACGATCCGGGCGCCGCCCTTGATCAGCCGCATCCAGGCGGATTCCTCGCCGCGGTCGTGCTCGAAGCGCTCGATGGTGAACGTGGTGGACGGGCGGAGCGTGAACTTGGTGCCGTCCTGCAGCGTGACCACGGCGAAGCCCCGGTCCGTGGTGGACAGGGTGTCGCCCACCATCACCGCATCGCCCTGCCCCAGGAACCGGAACCCGGCGCCGGCCTGCTGCGCGGTGGCCATGCCCTGCAGGTGGGTGACCTGGCCGGCCGTCGTGGGTGCCGGCTGCGCACTGGCCGGGTGGGTGGTGCCCGGAACGATGCCCGCCAGGGCCAGGGCGAAGGCTGCGACGCGCAGGCTGCGGAGTGCAAGTGACATGCGGTCTGCGCTCCTCACAGGCACTGGTTGCGGCGGGTGCGCAGCACGATTTCGCTGCCGTCCTCGAGTGCAATGAGCTCCCAGACGGGATCGTTCAACTCGGTCAGCGACAGGATCACCGAAATGGGGCTGGCGATCTCCGGCGGCAGTGACGGCGGAATCGGCGGCGGCACGAAGGCCGAGACCAACCACTTGCCGATGAGGTTCGTTGCACAGTTGATGCACTGGCCTGGAATGGTGATCGTGCCCTCCGAAGTGACGGAAATCGTCCCACCCGTCAAGTTGACCTGGCTGGGGCCAACGAAGTTGAAGCTGTCCGCCGTGATCGTCGCCGCCCCGCCAGCGCCTTGCACGAGCAGGTCACCGAAGGTCGCGGCCAGGTTGAAGGTGCCTGCGGTGATGTTGCTGAAGGCGGTGGGGCTGCCGCCGCCCTGGAGCAGCACGGAGCCGTTGGAAACGACGCCCAGCAGTGCGGGGTCGATGGTTGCGGAGCCCGCGCTGCCGGCCTTCAGTTGCAACGGGCCGTACAGCGTGCTGATGTCCATGGTGCCCGGCGCATTGACCGCAGCGGCGGCTGCCGTGGTCGAGCCGCCCTGGATCGTGACGCTGCCGGCCACCAGCGACAGGTCGGTGGCGGCGCTGATGACGCTCGCGCCGGTGCTGGCTTCCGTACCCACCTGGACATGGCCTGCGGTGTCGTAGTTGCTGTCTGTCACGCGCAGCGCGAGCGCCCCGCCCGACTGGATGCCGGCCAGCGACCCCGCGCCGCTGCTGTCGTTGCGGATGGACAGCGTGGCCGTCCCTGCGGTCACCTCGTCACCCACCAGCGAGATGGACTGGTCGAAACCGCCGCCTGTGGCGAGCCCCGTGAAAGCACCCGCCTTGCTGCCCGCCAGGGCGATCCGCATCGAGTCGGCGGTGATGTCCTGGTCGCCGCCGTCAGCGCGGATCACCACGTCGCCGTTGCCCGCGCTGTCCAGCACGATGGCCTGCCCTGCGTCGATGGTTTGCGCCCCATCCAGCGTCTTGACCACCACCGTGCCGCCGTCCGTGCCGGACAGCAGCGACAGCGTCCCGCCGACCTGCAGCGTCTGTGTGCCGGTGCCGAGGGCGGCGATGCGCAGTTCGGTGTCTCCAGTTCCGGCGTTGAGCGTGAGGTTGGTGCCGGCGGTGACGGACTGGTTGCCCGCATCGGTCACGAATCCCGTTGCATTCATGCCCGAGCCGCTGTTGACGCCCCCGCTCACGGTGATGCTGCCGAGGCTGGACAGGGTCTGGCCCGTTCCCGCCTGCAGGCGGGCCGGCGCGCCCGCCGCACCCGTCACCGTGATGGCATCGGTCACGGCGACCTGCTGGTTGCCCGCGGAGGTGATGAGCGCCGCAGCGCCCCGGGCCGCCGTGACGCTGACGCTGTTGGTCGAATCGTAGCCGTACCAGGAGAAGGCCGGCGCGAAACCGATCACCTGGTTTCCCGAGGTGTTGACGATGGAAGCCGCGCCCCCGTCGCCAGTCGCGGCGACTTCGATGGACTGGCCGTAGACCTGCTGTCCTGCGCCGCTTCGGATGGACGCATCCGCGCCGGCCCCGGTGCCGCCTTGCACCCGCACCCGCTGTGTCGCGGGATCGCCCCAGTAGTTGAAGAGATAGCTGGTGCCGATCACCTGGGCGCCAGCGCCGGCTTCCAGCGACGCGGTCATCCCGGCCGCCGCGCCGCCCGTGACCAGGATGTCACCGGTCGACATCACGGACTGCGCGCCCGTGGACACGGCGCGTGCCGTGCCCCCGGTCCCGGCGGTCACTTCGACGAGGTTGGTGGCGTTCTGCTGCCAGGTCCCCAGCGAGCCGATCGTCTGGGACGCGATGATCGGCGTGATGCCCGCAGCCGCGGGACGGCCGGCCAGAACGGCGGCGTCCGCACCCGCGCCGGTGCCGCCGACGATACGCACCTGGCGCCCGACGACGGATTGTCCGGTCGCGCCGTACAGCGTGGCGGACGCGTCCTGGCCCTCACCGCCCTGGACCAGGATGAGCTGGGAACCGGGCGCCTGGGCAGGGCTGATGGCAAATTGGTTGGAGGCGATCAGGTCCTGCGATCCCGCTTCGTTGCGGATGGCGGCGAACATTCCTGCTGCAGCACTCGCGCCGGCACCCCGGACGATGATGTCACCCGCCGTGCGCAGCCTCTGGGCCGCCCCGCCGACGCCCTGGGTCGTGATGCTGGCGCTGCCACCAGTTCCGGCGATGACGTCGATGCCGGAGGCCGCGAGCGGATAGGACGAGAACTCGCTGGTGCGACCGATCGACTGGGCCGTCCTTGCGGCCACGCTGGCTGAACTGCCTGTTCCGCTGCCGCCTTGGACTGTGATGCGCCCGAGTCCGGCAAGCAGTTGCGACCCCTGCGACTCGATGGACGCACTGGCACCGGAGCCCACTCCGCCGACAACCGCGATGTCGTGGGTGGGACGGTATGTCCCCACCCACCAATCCGTGTGGTTGTAGCTGCTTCCCACGGTCTGGGTGCCAGTGCCCAGGTTGCTGATGGCAGCCGACGCGCCTGCGCCGGAGCCGCCGCGCACCTGGATGGCTCCGCTGGCCAGGACCTCGCCCCCGGTACCGAGCACCCGGCCGGCGTAGATCTCCTGGGTCCCGTTGGCCTGGATCAGCGCGGTTGCGGACGCGCCGGAACCGCCCTGGACGAACACGGAATCAGTGGCGTCGCCGTAGGAAAGCCCAAGCCGCTGGTACCCGGCACTCCGGATGAGCGCGCTGTTGCCTTGCGCCGTTCCCCCCCGCACCTCGATCGCGCCACGCACGAGGAGATCCTGGCTGGACGTGCTCGTGCTCAGCTCGGCGCGGGCATCGCTGCCCTGGACCTCTGCGTCTCCAGCGATCACTTGCAGGTGGCCATTGACGTAGCCGGCCTGCCAGCCCGCCGTCACGGTGGCACTGGCCCTTTCGCCAGCCCCTGCGAGGATGCGCAGGCTGTTGTTCAAGTTGAGGGTTTGCTGTGACGCGGCAACCAGGCGCCCCGTGGCGTCCAGGCCAGCGCCGCCCTTCACCAGCACGTCGCCAGTGACCTGCAGGGCCTGCGTGCCTGCGGATGTGATGCTTGCCCGTGCGTTCTCGCCGGCACCGGCAACGACATGCACCCCGCCGCCTTGGACATTGATCGTCTGTGAGCCGGCCGCGGTGATGGCCGCTTCGCTACCCACGCCAGCCCCCGCCAGCACGCGCACACCGGCGGTGGCCGTGACGTGCTGCCCTGCCCAGGTGCTGCCGGTTGAAGACAACCGCGCCTGCGCGCCCGCCGCCGATCCGCCCTGGACCACGACCTGCCCGCCCGCCTGCACGGTCTGGCCAGTCCAGGTACTGCTGCTCTGGACGCGGGCGGTGTCCCCGTCCGCAATGATGCGCAGGTCGCGTCCTGCCTGGACGAACATGCCGTTCTGCGTGGCACTGACCGTCACCGATTCGCCAGCCGCACCGGCTTGCACCAGGATGTCCCGCTGCGCCTGCAGGGTGACCGCATCGGCGCTGAGCATGCGCGCGCCGCCCGATCCGGCTGCGCTGATGGTCAGGTCGCCCCCCTGCGCACGCAGCGACAGCTCGGTCAATCCGGCCAGGTCGCCCTGCACCCGGATTCCGCCGTCCGTGGCCGTCAGGCCGAACCCGGTGACGCCGATGCCCAAGCCGGAGACTTCCAGAAGACCCTCGGCGGCATTGCGGACGACGTCGAACGCTATGGCAGGCACCTCCAGCACGTCACGCCAGAGCCGAACGCTCTCACTCGAGCCCGCCACGCTGGTTTCGATGGCAACCCGACTGGGCAGCGTGAGGCCTGTGTAAGCACTGATGAAACCGGGCGCGGTCAGGTTGAGTGTGGCCGCGCCGATGACCGGCAGCGGCACTTCCGGCACGTCGATGCCGCCGGCTGTCGCGCCCAGCGAGCCGGTGGCAGTCAACGACACGGTCGCCCCTGGCGCGACGATGCCCGCTGACGGCTGGGCAATCAGCGCGATCGAGTCGATCATGGCATCGATCATCGGCGGCTGATAGCGGATGTCCCCGCGACGGGCCCACAAGGCCACGGCGCCACCGATGGTCCCGACGACCGGTGTCGTGTTCACGGTGCTGAACTCGATGCCGCCATTGCGCGAGACCACGTCCACCGAACCACCCCCCGTGCTCAGCGAGTAGAGCGAGACGGATCCGCCGGTGTCGATGGCGACGCCCCTTCCCCCGAAGCCGCCCTGCAGGTAGGCACTGGCTGACACGGCCGTATCCGACGCCATGGACAAGTCCAGGGACCCAGGACCCGCATGGGACATGGAGACGTCCAGGCCGTCCGGTGCGGCGGTCGTGGACGTATCGGCGTACCTGACCGACCAGGAGGCGCCGCCGCCGTTGTACGAGGAAACGGACAAGCCGACATTACCATCCTGGTACAGCGAGAAGTACTGGCTCCGCTGGCCCGTGCTGGCGGAAACGCCGGACGAACCATTGCCACCGGTGGCGGCATCCCAGGCGGCCTCGACATCGAGCCGCTCGATCCAGCCGTCCACGTCGAGCGAAAACGCCTTTCCGGGGCGCAATGTCAGCCAGCTACCCGTGCCGCCTGTCAGCCTGAGGCTTCCGTTGATGCTTTCGCCAGCACGCAAGGTGGCTCCCGTGACAGACAAGGCGGGGGCCGGTGTGTCGAACCGCTCCAGCTCGATGTTGCCGACGGCGTCGATATCGGCGGAGTCGGCTGAAATCTGGGTACGGGCCGAGGTGATGAAGTCGCCCGACGCTCTGACGGACAGGTTGCCGTTTGTCTGGATGGCTCCCAGGTCAAAGTCACTGGCTTCCAGCCGAAGGTTCCCGGACACCTGGGTGTCGTCCAGTGTCAAGGTGCCGCCGGACTCGATCAGGCCATTGCCGCCTGCGCGTACAGAGCTTACCGTGACGTCGCCAATGCCCTTGACGGTGGTGCCGGCGACCGAAGTCAGCCGGCCCGTCGTCACCGTTTCGCCATTGATGCTGACGGAATACGCGCCGACAGCGCCCACGCCCACGGCGCCCCGCGCGCGCAAGGTGATCGCATCCTCATGCTGGTACCAGAACCCCGGCTGCGTTCCGCCGGTGACTGTCCCGGCGCCCCCTTCGCCCACCTGGATTTCTCTGCCGTCGAGGCTGACCCGCGTGGCGCTCGAGAGGTTTCCACCGACCAGGATGTCCCTGCCTGCCGTCACCCGCAACTCGTCGGGGAAACTGTTGGATGTGGAGCGGTTGGTTCCGGTGGTGGTTACGGAGCCGACGACCACATCCCCTGCGCTCGCCGCCAAGCTGGCAGACCCGGCTGAAATCGCGCCCGCGCGCAGGTGCTGCTCGCGCGTGAGGACGCTCAGGCGGCCGGTCCCTGCAGTGATGCTGCCACTGCCATCGCCGACGGTGATCCCCGTACCGGCGGTCATCGTTACCCCGGCCGCACCCGTGACGACGATGTCGCCCGTGCGCAGCGCGCCGCCGGCTTCGAGTTCGACCTGGCTGGCAAGGATGCTCCCGCTGACCTGCTCGAGGTCGCCACCCGCACGCAGCCGCAGTTGCCTGTTCCCGGTGAGGCCGTCGAAGTTCACGTTGCCGATGCGCAGGTTCGTGCTGCCGGACGCAAAGAAGTCGAACCGGTCGAATGGGCCACTGGCCGGGGTTACGTCCCCAAGGGTGAGCGAATCGCCGTTGCTCAGGGCCTCGACGCTCAGGTTGGCGGACACCAGGCGCGCCGCCTGGCCTGTGCCGACGCCGGCTGCGCTGGCCGAAAGCGTCACCGATGAGAGGCTTCGGCTTGTTCCGGTGGCGAGGTCCACCGCAGCCACATTGAACGAGCCCTGCGTGCTGGTGACCGACACCGTCGGGGTGTCCACCCGGACGGCTTCATCGGCCGAGCCGATATCGCCGCCCGCGGTCAGCGTGACCGAGTTGCCGCGAAGGTCCATGGGGCCGATGTCCTGCCCGGCCGTGACGACGACCGCGCCGCTCGTGGACACCTGCGCCGCGTCCGATTCGGCGATGCGGGTGGCCACGGCGCCGGAATCTGCGGTGATCCGCACCTCGCCGCTGCTGGAGCGGGCGGTGTCGAAGGTGACGCCATCGCGGCCCGTCAACTCGATTCCCCAGGCGCCCGTGACGGAGCCCACCTCGGCGGAGCCGGCCGAGACCCGGACGCGCACATCGGCGCCACGCGAGGTCAGATCGCCTGCGGTGAGTCCATCGCGGGCCTGGAGATTCAGGTAGAACCCGGAGTCGACGTCACCCACCTGGAGCGTCCCCTGCATGGCGCGGAGCCCGACGTTGGAGGTCGCGACGATGTTGCCGTCGATGACGGCCGAGCCGTCATCGGCATCGATGTAGACCTGGCCGTTGCGATCGA
>DAIMZU010000011.1:0-17116 GCA_036733845.1 Ramlibacter sp. | reverse complement strand
GGGGCGGGGCCTGCAAGGACATTCGGCGAAGGCGGCTTTCGCTGCGGGCGAAAGCTGCGCGCTCATCAGCCGGGGACCGGCTGCCGCAGCGACTCCACCAGCGTGCGGGCGGCTGCGGGCGCTTCGTCACCCGTGCGCAGTGCCAGGTAGTGCGTGCGCCGGGCCCAGTCCTCGGCGATCGGAACGGCGCTGATCGGCAGGTGCGCCAACTGCGGCGCCACCGCGGCCTGCGGCAGCACGGCCACGCCGAGGCCGGCGGCAACCATGCGGCAGGCCGCGTCAAAGCTGCGCATCTGCATGCGCACCTTGGGCGCCTGCCCCAGCGTGGCCGCGGCGTTGAACAGCCGCGTCGACAGCGCGTTGGCGCCCGCCAGCACGATGAAGTTCTCCTCGATGGCCTGGGCCAGCCGCAATGCGGTCTCGCCTTGCAGCGCATGTCCGTTGGGGACCACCAGGGACAGGCTGTCCTGGAAGAATGGCACGAAGGCGAGGCCGCGGGTCGGCGTCGCCGAATCCACCACGCCAACGTCGGCACGGCCCTCGAGCAACTCGCCGAGGATCTGCGGGCTCATGCGCTCTTCCACTTCCACCAGGATGAGCGGGTGCTCGCCCATGAAGCGGGCCAGTCGCTGCGGCAGCACCTGCATGAGGGCGGACGCGTTGGCCAGCAGCCGCACATGCCCGGCCAGTCCCCGGCTCCAGTCGTGCAGGTCGGTGGACAGGCGCTCGGCGTCGGCCAGCAGTTCGCCGCCGCGGCGCACCAGCAGGCGACCGGCGGAGGTCAGCGCCACGCCTCGTGCCGAACGCTCGAAGATGCGGATGCCCAGGGACGCTTCCAGCGCAGAGATGCGGGCGCTCGCCGCGGCGACCGCCAGGCGCAAGCGGTCGGCGCCGGCGCTGATGGAGCCGCATTCGGCGACGGCGACGACGACACGCAGGGTCTGCAGGTCCAGGGGTTCGCTCATCGGACGATTATTTCCCAGTGCGCAGCGTGGGCACTCCGCACTCTTGCCGTCAACGTGAGCATGCAGTATGATGCATCCGTCCTGTGCGAAACTGCACTTTATTTCTGCCCCGGCCCACTCTGGAGACATCATGTCCGCGATCAACTACAGCGAGAAGATTCCCAACAACGTGAACCTGAGCGAGGACCGCACGCTGCAGCGCGCGCTCGAGCAGTGGCAGCCAAACTATTTGAGCTGGTGGCAGGACATGGGCCCCGAGGGATCGCAGAACTTCGACGTCTACCTGCGCACCGCCATCAGCGTGGACCCGCAGGGTTGGGCCCAGTTCGACTACGTCAAGATGCCGGACTACCGCTGGGGCATCTTCCTGAACCCGGGCGATGCGGACCGCAAGATCCACTTCGGCGATCACCTGGGTGAGAAGGCCTGGCAGGACGTGCCTGGCGAATACCGGGCCAACCTGCGGCGCATCATCGTCACCCAGGGCGACACCGAGCCCGCCTCGGTGGAGCAGCAGCGCCACCTGGGGCTGACAGCGCCGAGCCAGTACGACCTGCGCAACCTGTTCCAGGTGAACGTCGAGGAAGGCCGCCACCTCTGGGCCATGGTCTACCTCCTGCACAAGTACTTCGGCCGCGATGGCCGCGAGGAAGGCGAAGCCCTGCTCGAGCGTCGCAGCGGACAGCAGGACAACCCCCGCATCCTGCAGGCCTTCAACGAGCCGACGCCCGACTGGCTGTCGTTCTTCATGTTCACCTACTTCACCGACCGGGATGGCAAGTTCCAGCTGGCGGCGCTGGCCGAGAGCGCATTCGATCCGCTGGCCCGCACGACCAAGTTCATGCTGACCGAGGAGGCGCACCACATGTTCGTGGGCGAGTCCGGCATCAGCCGCGTGATCCAGCGCACCTGCCAGGTGATGAACGAGCTCAAGACGGACGACCCGAAGAAGCTGCGCGAGGCCGGGGTGGTCGACCTGCCGACCCTGCAGCGCTACCTGAACTTCCACTTCAGCGTGACCATCGACCTGTTCGGCGCCGACGAGTCGAGCAATGCCGCCACCTTCTACAGCACCGGCCTGAAGGGCCGGTTCGAGGAAGGCAAGCGCACCGACGACCACCAGCTCAAGGGCCAGAGCTACAAGGTGCTCTCGCTCAAGGACGGCCAGCTGGTCGAGCGCGAGGTGCCCATGCTCAACGCGCTCAACGAAGTGCTGCGCGACGACTACATCAAGGACAGCGTCGGCGGCGTCGAGCGCTGGAACAAGGTGATCGAGAAGGCCGGCATTCCCTTCCGCCTGAAGGTGCCGCACAAGGCCTTCCACCGCAACATCGGCGCCCTGGCCGGTGCGCGTGTCTCGCCGGAAGGCCAGGTGGTCAGCGATGCCGAATGGAAGGCCAAGGTCGACCAGTGGCTGCCCTCGCAGGCCGATCGCGCCTTCGTCGCCAGTCTGATGGGCCGCGTCGTCGAGCCGGGCAAGTTCGCGAACTGGATCGCACCGCCGGCCATCGGCATCAACCGCCAGCCGGTCAACTTCGAATACGTGCGTTTCGCCTGAGGACCCATGGACCTGTCCGAATTCAAGGTGCTCAAGCAGCACCTGATCGACCCCGAGATCTGCATCCGCTGCAACACCTGCGAGGCAACCTGCCCCGTCGGCGCGATCACGCACGACTCACGCAACTACGTGGTCGATCCGGACAAGTGCAACTTCTGCATGGCCTGCGTGCCGCCCTGCCCCACGGGCAGCATCGACAACTGGCGCCAGGTGCCGCGCGTGAAGGCGTACACCCTCGAGGAGCAGCTGCTCTGGGACGAGCTGCCGCCAGAGCTCAGCGTGGAGGAACTGGCGGCAGAAGGTGCCACCGACCCGGCGCACTCCGGCGAGGTGCAGGCCGTGGCTGAAGCGGCGGCCCCCCTGGCGACCGCCACCGAGCCGGTGTTCATGTCGGCAGCGTACGGTGCGACGCTTCCGCCCTGGTCGGCAGCGCACGCCTTCACCAACATCTACGGGCCCCGCGCACCCGAGAAGTACATCACCGCCACCGTGACCGGCAATGTCCGCGTGACCGAAGTCGGTCGCGATTACGACACCCATCACATCGTCCTCGATTTCGGAACGAAGCCCTTTCCGGTCCTCGAGGGGCAGAGCGTGGGCATCATCCCGCCGGGGACCGACGCTTCGGGGCGGCCGCACCATCCGCGGCAGTATTCGATCGCGAGTGCCCGCAACGGCGAGCGGGCCGGCTACAACAACATCTCGCTGACCATCAAGCGGGTGCTCGAGGACCACCAGGGCCACCCCGTGCGCGGCGTCGCGAGCAACTACATGTGCGACCTGCAGGTCGGCGACAAGGTGCAGGTGACCGGACCCTTCGGCGCCAGCTTCCTGATGCCCAACCACCCGCGCAGCCATGTCGTGATGATCTGCACTGGCACGGGCTCGGCGCCCATGCGCGCGATGACCGAATGGCGACGGCGCCTGCGTGCGTCGGGCAAGTTCGAAGGCGGCAAGCTGATGCTGTTCTTCGGTGCCCGCACGCGCGAGGAGCTGCCGTACTTCGGTCCGCTGCAGAGCCTTCCCAAGGACTTCATCGACATCAACCTGGCCTTCAGCCGGACCCCCGGCCAGCCCAAGCGCTACGTGCAGGACCTGATGCACGAACGGGCGGCCGACCTGGCGGCGCTGCTTGCGGATCCGAATGCCTACTTCTACGTCTGCGGCCTCAAGGCGATGGAGGAGGGCGTGGTGCTCGCGCTCAAGGACATCGCGATCAATTCGGGACTGGACTGGGACGCGGTGGGCGCATCACTGAGGCAGGACGGGCGACTGCATCTCGAGACGTACTGACCTCCCCGCGAAGGCGGGGACCCAGGAGCGCGGTGCCACCGGCGCGCAGACGCGGGCTATCGCTATGCTCGGCCAGGCCTGGGTTCCCGCTTGCGCTTGAACGAAACGCTCTGCGGGGACGGCGCGTCACTCCACGTCGTCCTCTTCCTTCGGCAGTCGACTGTGGGGGACTACACACCCGGTCGGTCGTCGTCACCGCCTGCTCACAAGCGTCGCAGGCAAAGTGTGAGCTCCTCCATGCTCCACGACCCCGTCCTTCCCATGCGCCGCCGCACCGCACTGTCACTCATGGCTTCTGGCTTCATTGCCGCCTGTGGCGGCGGCGGCGGTGGTGACGCAGGTCCGGTGGCCGGCAGCGCGCCGGTTCCGCCGGGCGGCACCGACGCCCTGGCCGGAGGGACTCCGCAGCCCGGGGCGGTTGAAACGCGACGGGACGTGGCTGTCTGGGGAGACTCGCTGACGTACCGCATGGCCGACCTGCTCGCCCCCATGCTGGCCGCTCGCCGCGTGTACAACGGCGGCGTGATCGGGGAGACCTCGACGGAGATCGCACGCCGGCAGGCCGGTCCGCAGGGCACCAGCAGGGCAGACTGGGTAAATGTCTTCTGGTATGGGCACAACAACCAGACGGAATCCGACCGCATCGTCGCGGATCTGGCCGCGTCGATCGCGCGCCTGGCTCCGGGCAACCACCGCTTCCTGGTGCTGGCCCTGGTGAACCAGGCCACCGCGCAGGAAGCGCGGGGCGGCGAGGACTACGAAGGCATCTTGCGCACCAATCGCATCCTCCAGGCGCAGTGGCCGAGCCACTTCCTGGACATCCGGGAGTTCCTGGTGACGCAGGCCGACCGCAGCCGGTGGGACGACGACCGTGATTTCCTTCGGGACGTTCCCCCCGCATCGCTGCGGCACGACGCCATCCACCTGAACGACGAAGGCTCGGCCCGGGTGGCCCGCCGCGTGCGCAACGAGCTGGCGTCTCGCGGCTGGTAAGGCGCCAGGCGACTCAGCCCGCGCCGCCGCCGTCTTCCCCGGCCTGCGCGCGTGCATGCTGCAGGAAGAACTTCACCATCGCCTCCGAGGCACTGGGCCCCTGGGGATCGGTGAACGAACCCTGGGCCCGACCGCCCGACCAGGCATGGGGCCCCGTGCCCACGGCCCAGTGCTCCACCACCGTGCGGCCCGCCGCGTCGATCCAGCGCACCCGGTCCGAGGGGCGCAGCCGCATGCCGGCCGGGCCCTGTTCGCGGGTGTGGAAGCGGCGAAGCGCCAGGGACTGCGGGTCGTGCGCCGTGAGTTGTGCCTGCAGGATCGCGTCGCCGTTCGCGACGGCGACCGTGTCGTCCGCACTGCCATGGAAGACGATCGTCGGAACCGCCGCGGCGTCCTGCCAGGCATGGCGGGTGCCGTGTCGCATCGCGGTGAAGGCCGACCGCACATCGTGCGCCGCCCGCGGCGGAAGTCCCGAGTGCACCCCCACCGCTGCGAACAGGTCCGGATGCAGTTCACCGAGCAGCGCCGCCATCGCCCCGCCCGCTGACAGGCCGGCCACGTAGATGCGCTGCGGATCCGCGTTCCATCGCGCGGCCACCTTGCGCACCATTGCCGCGAGCATCGCCGGTTCTCCGGTGGCATGGCCCTGGTGGGCAGGCTCGAACCAGTTCCAGCAGCCCAATCCATTCGATTTGCGGCGCTGTTCAGGGTAGAGCACCAGCAGGCCTTCGCGCTGGGCGATCTCGTTCATGCCGGTGCCCTGGGCGAAGTCCAGCGAATCCTGCTTGCAGCCGTGCAGCATGACCAGCAGCGGCAGTGGCTGCCCCGGCACCCGGCCCACAGGCTCGAACAGGCGAAAGCGCCAGCGCAGTCCGCCGAAACCGAAGCTGCGCGCCTGGAAACCGGGCGGCGCGGCGACCTGCGGCGCGTTCCGGCGGGGAGGGTTTCCGGCACGGGCGGCAGAAGCCAGTGCTCCGCGGACGAGGCCCTTCTGCATCGCGAGCGTCGCGTCGAAGAGGCGGCCCGCCCGGAGCAGCCGGGTTGCCTGCGCAAATGCTTTGGAAGTGGGGCTCATTCAGAAGAAAACAGTGATGTTGCGGTGCACCATAGCACCCTGCGCGGCCGACTGGGACAAACCCTACAAATGCTTGCTTTCAGCCGTGTTCGCTTGTGGCGGCCCCGCCGCGCCACTAGGATTCCGCGCGGACGGGGCAGCGGCGTCGTCCGACATTCCTGCTGCTGACACTGACGCACAGTGCCGGCTCCCGCCCTCACGGGCTCTTCTTCGGATGTGAATTTGGAACCCATGAGTCAGGCGCAGTCCCCCGCGGCGCTGGAACTGCGCGAGGCGGTCCTGCTGATCGTCGGAGTCGTCCTCGGCGCCGGTATCTTTAAAGCCCCATCCATCGTGGCCGAGGCGACTGGCGACACCGCCTGGATGTTCGGGGCCTGGATACTGGGCGGCGCCATTTCGCTGGCGGGCGCCCTGTGCTACGCCGAACTCGCGACCGCCTATCCCCATCCCGGTGGCGAGTACAACTTCCTCAAGCGTGCCTATGGCCGGCGCGTGGGCTTCCTGTTCGGATGGGCCCGCTTCTCCGTCATCATCACCAGCTCCATCGCGCTGCTGGCCTTCGTGTTCGGTGACTACATGCAGCACGTGCTGCCGCTGCGGCTCGGGCCGGTGCCCGGCTCAGCAGTATGGGCCCTGGCCTGCGTGGGCGTGTTGTGGCTGGTCAACGACGGTGGCCTCAAGCCCGGTGCCCGTGCCCAGGCCTGGATGACGCTGGCCGAGGTTGCTGGCCTGCTGCTGATCGTGGTGGCGGCGCTGTGGCTGGTGGCCGGCGGTGTTCCGCCCGCCACGGTGCCTGCCGCGCCGGCGGCGGGGGGCGGCGGTGCCTCTGCGCCGGGGCTTGCGGCCTTCGGCCTGGCCATGGTGTTCGTGCTGCTCACGTATGGCGGATGGAACGAGGCCGGCTACATCAGCTCCGAGCTCAAGGGCGGCAGCCGCAACATGGTCCGTACGCTGGTCATCTCCCTCCTGGTCATCACCGTGCTGTACCTGCTGGTCACCTGGGCGTACTGGCGTGGCCTGGGCATCGGCGGAATGGCCAAGTCGCAAGCCATCGCGGCCGACCTGCTCGAGGTCGCCTTCGGCAGCGCCGGCGCCACCCTGATCTCCATCATGGTTGCGGTGGCCTCGGTCACCTCCATCAACGCCACCATGATCCTTGGCGCGCGCTGCCACTACGCGGTCAGCTGCGACTGGCCTGCACTCGATCGCGTGGCTTCCTGGGACGCCGCTGGCAGCACCCCCCGCACCGCCATGCGCCTGCAGAACCTCGCCGCGCTGCTGCTGATCGGCCTGGGTGCCTGGGCGGGTGCGGGTTTCACGGCGGTGGTCGAGTTCTCGGCGCCGGTGTTCTGGTTCTTTTTCCTGCTCTCGGGGCTGTCCCTCTTCGTGCTGCGCGTGCGTGAACCGGAGGTTCCGCGTCCGTTCCGCGTGCCGCTCTACCCGGTGGTGCCGGCGCTGTTCTGCGCGTCATGTGCGTACATGCTGTGGTCTTCGCTCTCCTACGTGTCGAGCGAAAAGGTCGCGGGCATCAATGCCGCCTGGATCGGTGTCGGGGTCCTGCTGACGGGCATCGTGCTGCTGGGTGTCATGTACGTCGCCGGCGGACCCCGACTGGCGCCTGCGAGGGTGCCGGAGCAGAACCGCTGAGGGGCAGGGCCGCGCGAGAGGCGCGGCCCAGGCTGCAGCCTCCCGCTCAGGCCTCGCGTAGCGGGTCCCGCACCAGGTCGAACTCGCGCGCGTAGGTCTGGCCGATCACCGCGTTCTGCTGTGCATTCAGGCGCCGGTGCAGTTGCGGGAACAGGTCGCGCTCCTCGTCCTCGACCACGTGGCGCATGACCGAGGCCAGCAGCGCCTGCGCGTGCTCGGTCCAGTCGCGCCCTTCCCGGTTCAGGCGCACGGCCAGGTCGAGCTGTGCGTTGATCACCTTGGCGTGCCCCTGGTCCAGGTAGAGCCGGTCTGACGCGGTCTTCATCCCCGCCATGGCGAGCGCGGGGTAGATCGCGTTTTCCTCGGCCAGCGAATGCGCCGACAGCTGGTAGCCAACGGTGCGCACGAGCCGGTCGCGCTGCAGGAAATTGCGGTCCGTCGACGCGACCAGCTCCTGGAGGCTTCGGGCAATGAGCTGGTGGTGGGCACGCACCATCGGCAGCCAGTCACCGCCGCCGCGAACCTGGGCGATGGCTTCGCGCATGGGCAGCAGGGCGGCGGCGGCGCCGGCGATCACGAGCCGGCGCGAGAGGGCAGGGGCGCTCATCGGGTTCTCCTTGTTGGGGGTTCGATCCGTCCGCATTGCACACGCGATCCAGCCGCCCATGGGGCTCGTCAGGCGCGCTCGCGCCGGCTTCCTACACCGATCGTCGGAGACGGTGGGTCAGCGGCAACTGGCGAGGACCTGCTTCAGGTCGAGATGTCCCTGCAGGATCTTCTCGATTGCGTCCTGCTCGAAGGTGACCATGCCGGACGCCAGTGCAAGCCGCAGGATCTCGCCAGAGGACAGGCGCTGCTGGATGGCGGCCTTGATCTCCGGTGTCGCCAGCAGCAGCTCGTAGACCCCCAGGCGCCCCTTGTAGCCGGTGTGCTCGCAGGCCTGGCAGCCTGCGGCGGCATGCAGCGTGACCCGCCCGCTGCTGCCGCCCCATCGTGCCTGCCACCGCTGCACCCGTGCCTGCGGGTCGCCGCCGCTGGCGTGCTCGTACTGCCGTGCAAGTTCGAGGAGCTCGTCCGGGGTCGGCTCGTAGGAGCGCTTGCAGGCGCAAAGGCTGCGGACCAGCCGCTGGCCCATCACACCCAGCAGCGCATCCGAGAAGTTGAAGGGATCGAGCCCGAAGTCCAGCAGCCGCACCACGCTTTCCGCGGCGCTGTTGGTGTGCATGGTCGAGACCACCAGGTGGCCCGTCAGCGAGGCGGTGGTGACCGTGTGCGCGGTTTCCGGGTCTCGCGTCTCGCCGACCATGATCACGTCGGGGTCGGCGCGCAGGAAGCTGCGCAGCACATGCGGGAAGGTCAGGCCCAGCTTGGTGTTGACCTCGACCTGGCAGAGCCCGTCCTGCGTGATCTCGATCGGGTCTTCCACCGTCCAGATCTTGCGGTTGGGCGTGTTGATGAATCCGAGCAGCGAGTGCAGCGTGGTCGTCTTGCCCGAACCGGTGGGTCCGCACACGAACAGCAGCCCGAAGGATCGCTGGGCGATGGCCTTGACCTGCTCCAGCACCGCCGGAGACAGGCCGAGCTGGTCGAGCGTGAGCGCGCGCGGCGGCGCCAGGATGCGCAGCACCACGTCCTCGAGGCCGCGCAGCGTGGGCATGATCACCACCCGCAGCTCGATGTCCAGGGGCGAGAAGTCCGCGAAGCGGATCTTTCCGTCCTGCGGGCGCCGGTGCTCCGAGATGTCCAGTCCGCACATGATCTTGATGCGCGAGACCAGGGGCGAGCGGAAGTTCGCGGGGACCTCGATGTAGGGGCGCAGCTCGCCATCGATGCGAAAGCGCACCCGGCTCGTGCGCTGGTTGGGGCGCGACTCGATGTGGATGTCCGAGGCGCGCAGCGCGTGCGCATCGGTGATCATCTTGTTGACCAGCCGCACCAGCGTGTTGTCGGACTCGGTGACCTCCGGCTGCTCGCGGGAGAAGGCGGCCGTCGTCTCCTCGTCGAGCCGCGCCACGAGCTGGGTGATGCGCTCGTTGTCGGTGGCGCTGCCGTAGTACTGCACGAGGGCAGCGGCCACGGCGTCCGCTGGCGCGAAGACCGGCTCGACCTTGAGTCCCGTGAAGAACTCCAGCGTGTGGTGCGCCTGCCAGTCCAGCGGGTCGGTCATGGCCACGGCCAGCTGCGTGGCCGTGCGCATCAGCGGGATCACCCGGTGCTTGCGCGCGAGGTCGAGCGGCAGCGAGCGGATGGCGTTGGGGTCGATCGGGAACTGGGACAGGTCGACCGCCGGAATGCCGAGTTGCTGCATGCGCCGAAGCCGCAACTCGCGATCAGCCTGGTCTTCCGATGCGGCGGGCAGCGCATGCCCGGGCGAATGCTGCGCGGCGGCGGCGGGCTGCCGGAGTGCCGCGGGCAGGCGATGCGCCGCGCGGTCCAGCGCCTCCTGCAGTTCGGCCTGCGTGCGCACGTGGTGCAGGGGGATCGGGTGGCGGACGGGATCGGAAGCAGGAGCGGCGTGCATCCCCTCATCTTGCCCAACCGGCCGGGGACGATCAATCACCTTGGGCACAGAGTGCTGCGGAAGCTAGACTTGCTGGTTCCAAATCCAACGGAGACCGCATCCATGCGCCCCATCACCCGCCGCCTCGCCGTCCTGGCCTCAACCCTGTGCCTCGGTTCCGCCGCCTTCGCACAGGCCTATCCCAACAAGCCGATCCGGGCTGTCGTGCCCTTCGCAGCCGGCAGCGCCACCGACCAGATCGGCCGCGCCTTCGCCCAGAAAATGTCCGAGACCCTGGGCCAACCCATCGTGGTGGAGAACCGCCCGGGCGTGAACGGCATGCTGGGCGCCGATGCGGTGGCCAAGGCCGCACCCGACGGCTACACCATCCTGATCGGCACGAACAGCACCAACGCTGCGCTCAAGAGCCTGATGAAGCAGCTGCCTTACAACCAGGACACCGCCTTCGCGCCCGTGGCCTACATGGGCTCGGTGCCGCTGATCGTGGGCATCAACAACGACGTCCCCGCGAAGAACCTGAAGGAATTCGTCGACCTGGCCAAGTCCAAGCCCGGCCACGTCACCTTCGCCAGCGCCAGCACCTCGCAGCTGGTGTCCAGCGAGATGCTGGCCAGCATGGCGGGCATCCAGATGACCAACGTGCCCTACAAGAGCGGCCCGGCGGCCATGACCGACCTGATCGGCGGCCAGGTGATGATGTTCACGGCCGATTTCGCGGTCATGCTGCCGCAGGTCAAGGGCGGCAAGGTGCGCGGCCTGGCCGTCACCTCCACCAAGCGCTCGCCGGCCATCCCCGAACTGCCCACGGTCAACGAAGCCCTGGGCCTGAAGGATTACGAGCTGATCGCCTACTTCGCCGTGTTCGCGCCGGCCGGCACGCCCACCGAGGCGATCACCCGCCTGAACCAGGCGGTCAACGCCGCCGCCAACAGCAAGGACATCCAGGAGAAGTTCGCCGGCATCGGCTTCGCGGTCGAGCCCGGCACCCCCGAGGCACTCGCCCAGCGCAGCGTGCGGGAGACTGCCAAATGGGCCAAGGCGATCAAGGATGCGAAGATCGAGCCGCAGTGAGGTCTCGGCGGTCCAAGTGACGTTCCGATCGTCCTGAGGCCCTGTCACTGGACGTAATCGGACAAGAAAACGGGTCCCGGCATTGCGCGGGACCCGTTTTTGTTTTTGTCCGCCGGCATGGCTGCCGGTGGACGTGTCAGTGGCTCAAGCCTGCTGGATTCCAGCCACGACCCACCCACCGTTGCCGCTCGCCGGCTTGGCCAGGTGCCAGACCTCGTCCAGGTCTTGCGGGACTTCGGCGGCATGGGTGCGGACGCTGCCCGTGAAGCGAACGCTCACCATGTAGCCGTTGGCGTCCTGTGCGACGTCGATCACTTGCGCCTGCAGGCCGAACACTTCGGTGGTTTGCGGCTGGCCGCCGCGCTCGAGCACTTCCTCGCGCACCGCCTCGTACATTTCGGGGGTGAGGTATTCGCGCAGGCGCCCGAGGTCGCCGGCGTCGTTCGCGGACTGCAGGTCCATGAAGTTGGCCTTGGCGTTGCGGGCGAAGCCCTCGGCGTCGAAGCCGGCCGGAATGGTGCCGGTGCCGGCCGTCGGCGCGGCGGCCGGGGCCAGGCCCGAGCCGATGCGTGAGCCGATCAGCGAACCGCCGCCGGTGGCCGGCTCGGCGGTGCGCTGCTGGATCGTCTGGCCGAAGGGGGCCCGGGCGCCGGAGGAGGCGCCCGCACCTGCACCGGCCATCGCCGGCGAGGCGCCCGCTGCACGGCGGCGCATCACCAGGCCGACGACGACCAGCACCGCCATGACCAGCAGGGCGATCATCATGAAGTTGGCCAGCGCCTCGCCAAAGCCGAAGTGCGAAGCCAGCGCCATCAGGCCCAAACCGGCGGCGAGGCCGGCGACTGGGCCCATCCAGCTTCGCTTCTGGGCGGCGCCCGCTGCGGCGCCGGCGGCGGGTGCACCTGCGGTTGCGGGCGCCGCCTGCTGCTGTGCGGGCGTCTGCGACGGGGTGTTGCGTGCCGGTGCCGGCGCGCTGGTGGTGTCGCGCTGCATGCCGCTGGATTTGCCTCCACCCAGGCGCTTGGCCTCGGCGTCCACGGCGGTGGTCAGGCCCACGGCGAGGATGAGCGCGAGCAGTCCCAGTGTCTTTTTCATCTGTGTGTCCTTTGAGTCGGGCCACCCTTGTGACCGTGCAATGAAATTACATTGTACTGGGCAACATTAAAAGCAGAATGAAGTGGAATATATTTCAGGTATTGCCTGAACTTCCAAAGACATGAGCCTCCAGTTCAACTACCGGCACCTGTACTACTTCTGGGTTGTCGGCCACGAAGGCGGCATGTCGCGCGCCGCCGAGCGCCTCGGCATGGCCGTGCAGACGGTGAGCGCGCAGGTGCATGAGCTCGAGCACGCCCTCGGCTGTTCCCTGCTCAAGCCCGCCGGACGAGGGCTGGCCCTCACCGAGGCGGGGCAGGAGGCGATGCGCCAGGCTGATCAGATCTTCCAGATCGGCGAGGCCCTGGCTGGCCGGGTGCGGGAGGCCGCCACGGCGCCAGTGGTGCGGCTGGCCATCGGCATCGCCGACGGTATTCCCAAACCGGTCGTGCAGCGCCTCCTCGAGCCGATCATGGAAGAGCCCCACCTGCGTCTGCTCTGCCATGACGGCGAGTTCGAGGGCCTGCTCGCCGAACTGGCCCTGCACCGCGTCGACATGGTGATCTCGGACCGCCCGCCGCCGCCCAATCCCAGCCTGCGGCTGTACAGCTGGGCGCTCGGCAGCTCGCCGATCGCGTGGTGGGCCACCCCGGCGCTGGCGGAGCGCGTGCGCGCCATCCGGCAAGAGGCCGCTTCGCTCGCCGAGGCGCTCTCCCATCCCGAAGTCGGCGTGCTGCTGCCGACCGGACACAACATCCTGCGCGAGGGCATCGACCGGTGGTTCGAGCGCCACCACGTCCGCCCGCGGATCGTGGGTGAATTCGAGGACAGTGCCCTCCTGACCACCTTCGGCGCCGGGGGACTCGGCGTGTTTCCCGTGGTGGACCTGGTGCGCCATGACCTGGCGCACCATGGCGAACTGCGCTGCCTGGGGCCCTGCGAGGGCGTCGTCGAGCACTTCTACGCCATCACGCCGCAAAAGAAAATCGAGCACCGGCTGGTGCATCGGCTGACGCAATCGTCCCTGGCCCGTCCTGCCAGCTGATCGGTTCGCTAGACTCAGGGCAGCCGCAGCTCATGGACCACCCTCCCTTGCCCCGCCCATCCGCCCCGGACGACGCCGCCTGGGTGCAGGCGACCCTGGTGCGGCGGCTCATGCAGATGGAGCGGCACCTGCAAGTGCCGCTGGCCATGCTCCTGCTGACCATCGTCGGCCTGTTCTGGGAAGACCTGCCCGCCATGCTCCTGCTGGGCTGGTTCGGGCTGGGTCTCGCGGTCCTGGGCGGTCGCATGCATTTTGCACGGCGGTTCAGGCAGATCGCTGCCGATGACCTTCAGGCGCAGCTGCGCTCGTTCGAGCGGGCGCGATGGCTCTGGCCGGCCATGGCCTGGGTGCTGGCTGCGCTGGTGCCCATGTTCTTCGACCGGGTCCCGGTGAACAGCGAGTTCATGGGTTGGTTGATCGTCATGGGAACGGCCATCCTCGGCGCCGGCCTCCTGTCGCCCCAGCTTCGCCTGGCGCACGCCTTCGTGCATATCCTGCTCGTGACCGCCATGGCAACGGTGGCTTGGCACATCCTCGTCGCGCAGGGATTGGGCGGACCGCTCTACCATTACTGGCTGCTGGCCTTGCTGGTGGTGCTGTGGCAGGTGCTGCAGCAGGCCGCGCGGCAGCTTCACCAGATGCAGCGCAGCAACCTGCAGCTCCAGCATCGCAACGAGCTTCTCATCGACTCGCTCACCCGCCAGACCCAGGCGGCGCTCGATGCGGTCGAGACCAAGAACCGCTTCCTCGCCAGCGCCACCCATGACATCCGCCAGCCGGTGCATGCGCTCGGCCTGTACGCGGACTGGCTCGCCAGCGAACCCGACATGGTCCACGAGCTGGCACCGAAGATCGTCGAATCGACGCGGGCGATCAACGCGCTGTTCGATTCGCTGTTCGACCTCGTTCGCCTCGAGGGCGGGGGCGTGCAGGTCCGGCTCGAGGACGTGAGCCTGGGGCGCTTGCTGGGCGAGATGGAGGTGCAGTACCGCCCGCTTGCGCAGGCCAAGGGCCTGGCGCTTCGTGTCCGCGCCACGCCGGCCACGGTGGCGACCGACCCGGTCCTGCTCAGGCGAATCCTGGGCAATCTCATCTCCAATGCCATCAAGTACTCGCTCCACGGAGGCGTGCTGGTGGCGGTGCGCCACCGCTCGGGGGTGCCCTGCATCGAGGTCTGGGACACCGGTGTCGGCATCGCGCCGCATCACCAGCGCGACATCTTCCAGGAGTTCTACAAGGTGCCCATCCACGGCGGAACGGAGGAGGGCTTTGGACTCGGCCTGTACATCGTCTCGCGCCTGAGCCAGATCCTGGGATATGCGGTGGAACTGCGCTCGAGGCCGGGCTTCGGGTCGATGTTCCGGGTGGTCCTCACGCCGGTGGATCCGCAGCAGGTGCGCGAGCGTGCTGCGCGCGCCATGCTGGGGCTGCGCCCCAAAGCCACGAACCTGCACTAGCAGCCAGGCCGCAGCGGGGTGGCGCGTGTCAGCTGGCCAGCAGCCCGTGCACGCGGGCGTAATGGATGGTCTGTGTGCGGCTCTTGACGCCGAGGCGACGGAACAGCCGCCAAAGGTGGACCTTCACGGTGTGTTCGCTGATGCCGAGCTCGTCCGCGATTTCCCGGTTGGACAGGCCGCGGTCGAGCATGACGATCAGCTGCTTCTGGCGCTTGGACAGCTTGTTGTCGGTGGGCGCGAGCTCCTCGAACTGGCCGTCGGCGGCGAGCAGCGCCCGCAGCGCGTTTCCGATCTCGAGGGCGCCGGCGGATTTTTCGATGTAGATGTCGGCGCCGGCATCGACACAGAGCTCTTCCGCGTCGGCGGCGGGCGTGGCGGAGATCACGGCCAGCGGGGTGCCGGGGAACAGATTCTTGATTTCGTGGACGCCGGAGGTGCCGGTGGTATCCGGAAGCTTCAGGTCGAGGACGATGAGGTCAGGCGCGCCATGCTGCCGGACCGCCGCGTCGACGCCGCCGATGCGGTCGAGTTCGATGACGTTGGCCCCCGGGCGCAGGCGCCTCAGCAGCATGACAACCGCTTCGCGCATGAGCGGGTGGTCGTCGATCACGAGAAGGTTCATCGGAATGGCCGCTTTGGTGGGCTGCATGTTCTTTGTTCGTTGTAAACCGGCCGACCGGCTGCGCCTTTATTTATAGCAGACTCTGTGGGACAGGGCCTACCCGGCCTGCGCGAGCTGTGACAACGCTCGCACGATCGGTTCACGGTCGATGCCTTCGCCTGCAGCCGTGAGGGCCTCCAGGCCTTCCAGGCTGCCCTGGCGCAGGCGCGCCACAGCCTGTCCAGCCTCTCGCGGGGAATCGAATCCCCGGCTCTGCAGCAGCAGCTTGCCGCTCGCGTCCACCAGCTTGAAGTAGTGCAGACCGTCGGGTTCGCGGTACTGCTTGAACTGGGGAAGGGCCTGCGGCTTGTCGGCGCGTTGCGCTGCCGCCGTTGTTGCGCCGCTGGCCAGGCTGCGAAGCCCGACCGCATGCCGCAGGCGCTGCATGAAGGGGCGGGTGCGCTCGCGCGCCTTCTCAGCCCCGGACTGCAGGATGCGTTCGACTTCCTGCGGGTGGGCCACCAGGTGGTCGTAGCGCGCGCGCATGGGGGCGACTTCGCGGTCGACGCGCTCGAACAGCCACTGCTTGGCCTCGCCCCAGGCGATCCCCGCGGCATAGGCGGCACGCAGTTCTTCGGTTTCGGCCGGCGAGGCGAAGGCCTGGTAGATCTGGAACAGGGCCGATCCTTCGGTGTCCTTGGGCTCGCCGGGCGCGCGCGAGTCCGTCACGATGCCGGCGATGAGTCGGCGCAGCTGCTCGGGTGTCGCGAACAGCGGGATGGTGTTGTCGTAGCTCTTGCTCATCTTGCGGCCGTCCAGGCCTGGCAAGGTGGCGACCGATTCCTCCACCTGCGCCTCCGGCAGCGTGAAGTGCGCCCCGTACAGATGGTTGAAGCTCTGGGCCATGTCCCGAGCCATTTCGATGTGCTGGACCTGGTCGCGGCCCACCGGCACCCTGTGCGCGTTGAACATGATGATGTCCGCGGCCATCAGCACGGGGTACATGAACAGTCCGGCGGTCACGTCGGTGTCGGGGTCGGCGCCGGCGGCGGCGTTGCGGTCGAGGGCCGCCTTGTACGCGTGCGCGCGATTGAGCAGACCCTTGCCCGTGACACAGGTGAGCAGCCACGTCAGTTCCGGGATCTCGGGGATGTCGGACTGCCGGTAGAAGTAGACCTGGTCCGGATCCAGCCCCGCCGCCAGCCAGCAGGCGGCGATTTCCAGGGTGGAGCGCTGGATGCGCGCCGGCTCGTCGCACTTGATCAGCGCGTGGTAGTCGGCCAGGAAATAGAAGTTCTCGGTGCCGCTTCTGCGGCTGGCCTGCACGGTCGGCCGGATGGCGCCGACATAGTTGCCCAGGTGCGGCGTGCCGGTGGTGGTGATGCCGGTGAGAAAGCGGAGCGGTTCGGTCATGGCAGGAGGCGGCGCATTTTCAGCGCAGGAGCGCCGACAGGGGCGAGAGCAGCAAGGACAGCGAGGAGTATCCGAAGGCCATGAGCGGGCGCAGCCACCAGGTGCCCAGGATGCCGGCCAGCACCAGGGCCAGCACGATGAAGAAGCCGAAGGGCTCGATGCGCGCGATCACCTGCCCCTGCCGCCAGGGCAGCAGCCCCACCAGGATGCGGCCACCGTCGAGCGGCGGAAGCGGGAACAGGTTGAAGGCCCACATCACGAGGTTGACCAGCACCCCCGCCTTGCACATGTCGAGGAAGAAGCGCTCGCTGACGCCGAAGCCCACGAGGAGGGTGAAGGCCAGCGCCCACAGGATGGCCTGCAGGAAGTTGGAGGCCGGGCC
>DAIMZU010000010.1:0-17173 GCA_036733845.1 Ramlibacter sp. | reverse complement strand
TGTTGGCCAGTCCGCCCGCGATTGCGGCGGCCGCGATGTTCAACATCGTTGCCGCAGTGGCGCCAGACACTTGCAGGGTGTTCGAGAAGGTCGGAACGATGCCGAAGTACTCGCTGAATGCGACGCTGAAACGATGGAACGGGGCTGCGAAGGCCACGCTGGACAGCACTCCGTCGACCTGCGACCGATCCATGCCGGCATCCTGCAATGCGGCCTTCGCCGCCTGTGCGGCCAATGCCAGGACGCTCTTGTCCGGCACACGACCCACCTCCGAACGGCCCGCGCCGACAATGGCAGCCTGGCCTCGGATGCTGCGCTGCCGCCCGGCTGCGCCGCGTGAGAAAGTTTCCATGTTGACCCTCGAACATTCGCGCATTCTACCTAACAAGCGTTCGTTATGCCAGCGCCCGTGACACTGGGTCTGCGAGACCCCGCGCTGCGCTCCGTCTAGATCTCGAGGCAAGGCTCATGGAGTATTTGCCCTGCCAGCCTGAAAGCCCTCGGGGCAATGGTTCGCGCGGATGCGTCCAGCTCGGCGTTCCCGGGACGCGCTGACGTCAGAGCCACCTCACGTATAAGAACCTCTTAACTGACTTGGCCGTTTTTCTTGATGGAACCGACGCCAACAGTCGTGCAATGATGACCCGTCACAAGCCTTCGCGGCCGCGCGTCTTCTATCCGAGGAACTGAGCCGCACTGGAAAGAAATGGCCACATTGCAGTCCACGGTGTCCCCGTCCCAGCCTGACTTCAAGCGCAACGCGAAGTCCATGCAAGAACTTATCAATCAGGTGCGCGCGCTGGAAGCGCGCACGGTTGACCGGTCGGCGCGTTCGAAGGCGCGCTTCCATGAAGCCGGCAAGCTCCTGCCGCGCGAACGCCTGGCCCACCTCCTCGACCCCGGCACCCCGTTCCTGGAGCTGATGACGCTTGCCGGTTACTGTGGCCTGGAAGACCCGGACCCCGCCACCAGCGTGCCCGGCGCGGGGCTGATCACCGGCATTGGCACGGTGGGCGGGGCGCGCTGCATGGTCGCCATCAACGACGCCGGCATCAGCGCCGGCGCGATGCAGGCGCTCACCGGCCAGAAGCTCATCCGCGCACAGGAGATCGCGCTCACCCACAAGCTCCCGTTCGTGCAGTTGGTCGAGAGCGCGGGTGGCAATCTGAAGAAGTACCGCGTCGAGCGCTTCATCGTCGGCGGCGGCATGTTCTACAACTTGGCGCGTCTGTCGGCGGCGGGCGTGCCGGTGATCTCCCTGATCCACGGCTCGTCGGCGGCCGGCGGCGCCTACTTGCCCGGCCTGTCCGACTACGTCGTCATGGTACGCCAGCAGGCGCGCGCTTTCCTTGCCGGCCCGGCGCTGCTCAAGGCCGCCACCGGCGAGGAGGCCAGCGAGGAGGAACTGGGCGGCGCCGACATGCACGCGCGCACCTCGGGCTTGGCCGACTACGTTGCCGACAGTGATCTTGACGGCATCGCCCGGGTGCGTGAGATTCTGCGATCGCTCGAATGGCCGCAGGCCGCAGCGGAACCGTCCTGGCGCGAACCGCGCTTCAGCCGCGACGAACTGCTCGGCCTCATGCCCTCCGAAAGCCGAACGCCGGTGGACATGCGCGAGGTGATCGCCCGCCTGGTCGACGACTCGGCCTTCCAGGAGTTCAAGGCGCTCTACGGCAGCGCCACGGTGTGCGGCTATGCCCACGTCAAGGGCCGCGCTGTCGGGATCCTCACGAACAACGGTCCGCTCGATGTAGCCGGCTCGACCAAGGCGGCGCAGTTCATCCAGCTGTGCGTACAGCTCGGACGGCCGCTTTTGTTCCTGCAGAACATCACCGGCTTCATCGTCGGCCGCGCGCACGAAGAGGCCGGCATGATCAAGCACGGCGCCAAGCTCATCCAGGCGCTGTCCAACGCGCCGGTGCCGCGGATCACGGTGTTGTGCGGCGCCTCGTACGGAGCCGGCAACTACGGCATGTGCGGGCGCGCGTTCCGTCCCGACTTCCTGTTCTCCTGGCCCAACGCCAAGACCGCCGTCATGGGCGGCGAGCAGGCGGCTATGACGATGCGGCAGGTGGCCGAAGCCGTGGCCCGGCGCGCCGGCAAGGCGCCCGACGAGGCCGCCCTCGCGCGCGAGAGCCAGGAGATCGTGGACACCTTCAACGCCCAGTCCAGTGCCATCCACACCAGCAGCCTGCTGCTCGACGACGGCATCATCGACCCGCGCGACACTCGCGAGGTGCTGGGGATCGCGCTCGACACGGCAATGCAGGGCCGCACGCAAGCGGTGCACCCGATCCAGTTCGGCGTCGCGCGGCTCTAGCCGCGGGCCTCTCGCGTTCTTCGGCAGCAACCACAAAAGGAGACAAGGCATGACCATCGGAAGAAGACAAACGCTCGCGTTCCTGGCGGCCACGGCCGGCGCCGCGCACCTGCCGGGCCTGGCCCAGACGGCACCCGGCGCGCAGGGCGGCTCCGCAACCACCGCATGGCCGAACAAGCCGGTGCGCTTCGTCGTGGGCGCGGCCGCCGGCGGCTCGGCGTCCGACATCGTCACCCGCTACTTCGCCGAACGCATCGCCGAGAAGTCCGGGCAGCCTGTGCTGGTGGAGAACCGTACCGGCGCCGACGGCAACGTTGCCGCCGAAGCCGTGGCGCGCGCGCCGGCCGATGCGCACAACTTCCTCGTCACCGGGAACAACACGCACGCGGCCAACGTCCACCTCTACAAGTCGCTGGGTTTCGACCCTGAGAAGGACTTCGCGCCCGTCACCACGTACGCACGCGTGCCCTACGTGCTGCTGGTGAACCCGGTGCGGGTGAGTGCCCGCACGCTCAAGGATTTCATCGCCAACGCCAAGGCCAACCCCGGCAAGCTCAGCTACGCCAGCGCCGCCGTCGCCAGCCGCGTGGGCGTTGAGCAACTGAAGCTGATGGCCGGCTTCGACGCGGTGAACGTGGTTTACAAATCGGGCGCGCAGGCGATGACCGACCTGCTCGGCGGCCATGTCGATTTCTTCATCGCCGACGCGGCCAGCGCACTGGCGCAGGTCAAGACCGGCAAGGTCGTACCGCTGGGCGTCACGGTGGCACAGCGCCTGCCCGGCGCGCCCGACCTTCCGACGATCGCTGAACAGGGCTTTCCGGAGTTCGACTTCGCCTCGTGGCTGGCGGTGTGGGCGCGTGCCGGCTCGCCGCCGGCCCAGGTGCGCGCCGCCAGCACCGCGATCAATGATGCCCTGAGCACGCCAGCAGCCCTGGCCCACCTGGACAAGCTGGGCCTCCTGGCGTATCCCGGCTCGCCCGAATCGCTGCTCGCCCTGCAGCGCCGCGAGACCGAGCGCTGGGGCCAGGCCATCCGGGCCGCCAAGATCCAGCCGAACTAGTGGCCTCATGGAACAGACGCTCGGACCGCCGCCTTCTTCGTTCTCTCCTTCAAATAAGACCCAAGCATGCTGACACCCGACCATATCGCGCTGCAAGACAGCGTCGCCAAGTTCATCGCCCGCGAGATCACCCCGCACATTGATGAATGGGAAGCCGCCGAGATCTTCCCGGCCCACGACCTCTTCAAGAAGCTGGGCAGCGCCGGTTTCCTGGGCGTGAACAAGCCGGTGGAGTTCGGCGGCATGGGCTTGGACTATTCGTACGAGATCGCCTTCTGCGAGGCCATCGGCGGCATCGGCTCTGGCGGCGTGGGCATGGCCATCGCGGTGCAGTGCGACATGGCGACGCCCGCGCTGGCGCGCTTCGGCTCCGACGAGCTGCGCGAGCAGTTCCTCAAGCCGACCATCGCCGGCGACTACGTGGTGTGCCTGGGTGTGTCCGAGAGCGGCGCCGGCTCCGACGTCGCGTCGCTCAAGACCACGGCGCGCAAGGACGGCGACGACTACGTGATCAACGGCTCCAAGATGTGGATCACGAACGGCACGCAGGCCGACTGGATGTGCCTGCTCGCCAACACCGGCGGCGACGACGTGCATCGCAACAAGTCGATGATCTGCCTGCCCCTGCGGGAGAACGGCAAGCTGCGCCCGGGCATCACGATGAACAAGATCCAGAAGGTGGGGATGCGGTCGTCCGACACGGCGCAGGTGTTCTTTGACGACGTGCGCGTGCCGCAGCGCTACCGCGTGGGCGAAGAGGGCAAGGGCTTCACCTACCAGATGAGGCAGTTCCAGGAGGAGCGCCTGAGCGGCGCCACCCGCCGCGTGACTGCGCTCACCAACGTCATCAACGAGACCATCGACTACACCCGACAGCGCATCGCGTTCGGCAAGCCGATCCTGGACAACCAGGTGGTGCACTTCCGCATGGCCGAACTCAAGACCGAGGTGGAGATGCTGCGTTCGCTGATCTATCGCGCCGCGCAGATCCACATGGGCGACGGCGACATGACCGAACTGGCCTCGATGGCCAAGCTCAAGGCCGGCCGCCTGTGCCGCGAAGTCACCGACTCCTGCCTGCAGTACTGGGGCGGCATGGGCTTCACCTGGGACAACTCGGTATCCCGCGCCTGGCGCGACCTGCGCCTGATCTCCATCGGCGGCGGCGCCGACGAGATCATGCTGACCATCATCTGCAAGCACATGGGTATCCTCCCCAAGCGCGGCTGACGATGCGTTTCGACACCCTGCTCATCGCCAACCGGGGGGAGATCGCGCGGCGCGTCATCCGCACCGCGCGCGCCGTAGGGCTGCGCACCGTCGCCGTCTACTCCGACGCCGACGCCGGCGCCCTGCACGTGCGCGAGGCCGACCTGGCCGTGCGCCTGGGGCCGGCGGAGTCGGCTGCCAGTTACCGCAACGTCCAAGCCATCCTCGATGCCTGCCGCCGCACCGGCGCGCAGGCCGTACACCCGGGCTACGGCTTCCTCTCCGAGAACGCCGATTTCGCGCAGGCCGTCGCCGATGCCGGCCTGGTCTTCGTGGGCCCGAGCGCCCACGTCATCCGCCTCATGGGCAACAAGGCGCAGGCGAAGACGACCATGCAGGAAGCAGGCGTACCGACGGTGCCGGGCGCCCAGGGCTGCCGCGACGACGCCGACCTGCAGGCGGCGGCCGACCGCATCGGCTACCCGCTGATCCTGAAGGCCGCCGCCGGCGGCGGCGGGCGCGGAATGCGCGTGGTGCGCAGCGAAGCCGAACTCGCGCCCATGTTCCGCCTGGCGCGGTCCGAGGCGCTGGGCGCCTTCGGCTCCGACGAGATCATCATCGAACGCGCCATCGAACAGGCGCGCCACATCGAGATCCAGGTGCTGTGCGACGAGCACGGCACCTGCCTTCACCTGGGCGAGCGCGACTGCTCGACGCAGCGCCGCTTCCAGAAGGTGATCGAGGAGGCGCCCTCGCCCGCGGTCGACGCCACGCTGCGCCAAGCCATGGGCGAGGTGGCGCGCAAGGCGTGCGCCGCCATCGGCTACACCGGCGCCGGAACGCTGGAGTTCCTCCTGGGTGCGGACAAGTCGTTCTACTTCATGGAGATGAACACGCGGCTGCAGGTCGAACACGGGGTGACCGAGCTGGTGACCGGTCTCGACCTGGTGGAGCAGCAGCTGCGTGTCGCTCAGGGTGAGCCGCTTGCCTTCAGCCAGTCCGACGTACGCATGACCGGCCACGCAATCGAGCTGCGGCTGTGCGCCGAGGACCCGGCGGCCGGCTACCTTCCGCAGGTCGGCCGCGTCGAACGCTGGCAAGCGCCCTCCGGCATCCGCACGGACACCGCGCTGGAAAGCGGCTGTGAGGTCAGCCCCCACTACGACTCGATGGTCGCCAAGCTGCTGGCTGCCGCGCCCAGCCGCGCCGAATGCATCCAGAAGCTGCGCATGGCCTGCCAGCGCACCGTGCTGCTGGGTATCCGGACCAACCTGGCGTTCCTCGAACGGTGCCTGGCGCACCCGGTGTTCCTGGAAGGCGGCATGACCACCGGCTTCCTCGCGCAACAGGACATGAACGACCCCTATTGGCGTCGCGAGCCGTCGGCGCATGCGCTGGCGGCGGCCTCGCTGGTGCTGGCGGGGCTTGCCGCGCCAGGCCCGCGCTCCCGACCGCCGGGCCTGTCCGCGCCTGCCGCGCTGTGGCTGGCGCCGAGCTTCCAGGCCACCGCCACCAGCCTGCGCGGCCTGGGCGCAGCCGCGCGTGAAGTGCGCATCGCTGCGCAGGCGGACGGCGACCTCGAATGGACACCGACACCCGAAGACAACCAGGGTCCGGCGCCGATGAAGCTGGCCAACCTGCACGCCGACGGCGACCGGATCGGCTTTGCGCTGGACGGCGTCTTTCGCCGCTTGGGGTGGTTTCAGCCTGACGCCGACAGCGTCTGGGTGCAGGACGGCGCCGATGCGTGGCGCTACCAGCGCGTGGTGCGGTTCGACCGCGCGGGCGATGCCGGCGAGGACGGCCTGCGGCTGCTGGCACCGATGAGCGGCAAGGCCATCGCCTTGCCGGTGGCGGTGGGCGACGTCGTGGAGCCCGGGGCGACGCTGCTGGTGATGGAATCCATGAAAATGGAAATGCCGCTGTGCGCCACCGGCGCCGGGCGCGTGGCGCGCATTCTGGTGGACGTGGGCGCGCAGCTGAGCGCCGGCCAGGTATTGGTCGAATTGGAGGCCGCATGAGCGACGACACCCGGCAAGAGCCGCGAACAGTATTCATCGGCAGCGGCTCCGGTTTCTGGGGCGACTCGGCGCTGGCCGTGCCCCAGCTGCTGACCGCGCCCCGGCTCGACTACATCGTGTTCGACTACCTGGCCGAGACCACCATGTCGGTGCTGCAGCGGGCCCGCCTGAAGGACCCTGAGCTGGGCTACGCCACCGACTTCGTGACCGGCGCCGTCAAGCCCAATCTCAAGGTGCTCATGGAACGGGGCATCCGCCTGGTGTCGAACGCCGGCGGGCTCAATCCGGCCAAGTGCCGCGACACCCTGCTGGCCGTTGCCGCCGAACAGGGCCTGGCGCCGCGCATCGCCATAGTGACCGGAGACGACGTGCTGGCGTTGGCCGACCGGTTCGAGGCGCCCGACGGCCAGCCGGCCGCGGCGGGGACCGCGCCTCTGATGTCCGCCAACGCCTACCTGGGCGCGCAGCCGATCGCCCGGGCCCTGAGCGAGGGCGCTGACATCGTCGTGACCGGCCGCTGCGTGGACAGCGCCTCGCTCCTGGGCATCGCGATGCACGAGTTCGGCTGGGCGCCGCACGACTACGACAGGCTGGCGCAAGGCAGCCTGGCCGGCCACCTGGTGGAATGCGGCGCGCAGGCCACCGGCGGCCTCTTCACCGACTGGGAGACGGTGCCGGACTGGGCCGACATCGGCTACCCCATCGTGGAGCTGCAGGCGGACGGGACCTTTGCGCTCGGCAAGCCCGCCGGCACCGGCGGGCGGGTGGACCGCGCCACCGTCGCCGAGCAACTGCTCTATGAGATCGGCGACCCGGCCGCCTACGCGCTGCCCGACGTGGTGTGCGACTTCACGCAGGTGCGCATCGAGAATGCCGGAAGCGACCGGGTGCGCGTGGCCGGCGCCCGCGGCCGCGCGCCGAGCAACCACTACAAGGTGACCACCACCTATCCGCGCGGCTTCCAGATCGCGATCATGATGGCCATTCGCGGCCAGCGCGCCAAGGCCAAGGCCCAGCGCACCGCGCAGGAGCTGATCAAGCGCACCCGCGCGCAGATGGCGCGCGCCGGCTTCGCCGACTACAGTGGCACGCTGGTCGAACTGCTGGGCGCCGAATCGATGTACGGCGCTCACGCGCGGGTGGAGGAAAGCCGCGAGATCGTGCTGCGGATCGCCGTGCAGCACCGCGACCGCAAGGCGCTGGCCTTCCTGCAGAAGGAGTCGGCGTCGGCCGGCACCTCGATGGGGCCGGGCACGCGCAGCCACTTCGGTGGACGTGCGGACATCCAGGCCGTCATCGGCACGGCCTCGCATTTCATCGCCAAAGAGCACGTGACGGTGTGCCTGCAAAGCGCGCCCGATGCGCCGATGCAGTACTTGCCCGCGCCGGAACGCGGCATCGCGGCGGCCGAACCGCTCGCCAGGGACTCGGTGGGCCCGGTGTCCGGCGCGCTGGACGTCGACACGGTCCCAATCACGCTATCCCGGATCGCCCACGGGCGCAGCGGCGACAAGGGCGACGACGCCAACATCGGCGTGATCGCGCGCAAGCCGGAATGGGTGCCGGTACTCGAGCACTACCTCACCGAACAAAGGGTACGGGACTATTTCTCGCACCTCGTGGACGGCCCGGTCACCCGCTTCGCGCTGCCGGGGCTGGGCGCGTTCAACTTTTTTCTGGAGCGGGCGCTGGGTGGCGGCGGCTCGTGCAGCCTGCGCTCGGACCCGCTGGGCAAGTGCTACGCGCAGATGCTGCTCGACCTGGAGATTCCCTGCCCGCGCGGTCTGCTGCCGCCGACCGACCGATTTCACAACCAAGGAGACACAGCATGACGATTCGCAGAAGACATTGCCTGGGGCTGGCCGCCGCCGCGGTGGCCGGCGGGTGGCCCGCGCTCGGTCGCGCGCAGGCCCCGGCCCCCGGCAGCATCCTCGAAAAATCGGTGCGCGTGATCGTGGCTTATGGCGCCGGCAGCGCCACGGACACACTGGCGCGCTTCCTTGCCGACCGGATCTCCAAGCGCGGCGGCCGTCCCGTGGTGGTGGAGAACAAGCCCGGTGCTGATGGGAACATCGCAGCCGAAGCTGCTGCGCGGGCGCCGAACGACATGTACACGCTGCTCGTGTCGGGCTCGTCCACGCACGCGGCCAATGCCTCCATCTACAAGAAGCTGCCGTTCGACCCCGAGGCCGACTTCACGCCGATCTCCAACCTGGCCAGCGCGCCGTTCATCCTGCTGGTGAATCCGCAGCGCATCCAGGCGCGCTCGATCAAGGAGTTCCTGGACTGGGCACGCGCCGGTGGCGGGCGGGACCTTTCGTTCGCCAGCACCAGCGTGGGAAATCGGGTGGCGGGCGAACGTTTCCGCCAGGTCGCCAACCTGAAAGCAGTGAACGTGCAGTACCGCGCCAGCAGCCAGGCGATGACCGACCTCCTGGGCGGGCAGTTCGACTTCTACTTCTGCGACGTGGCCACGGCCCTTCCCCAAGTCAAGGCCGGAAAGGCGGTGGCGCTGGCGGTGTCGGTGCGCGACCGGCTCCCCGCCCTGCCCGAGGTTCCGACGCTGGCGGAATCGGGCTTCCCCGATTTCGACGTCGCCTCCTGGATCGCCATGTGGAGCGCAGTCGCGTCCACGCCGCCCAACGTTTCGGCGACGCTGGCGCAATGGGTCTCGGAAGCGCTCGATTCGCCGGAGGGCCGCGAGTTCGTTTCCGGCAAGGGGCTGCTGCCGGTCAAGAGCGGCGCCGCCACACTGGCCGCGCTGCAGCGGCGTGACACGACCGTCTGGGGCAAGATCATCCGCGAAGCCGGAATGCAGCAACCCTGAAGCGCACGGTGCCGTCAGACGGCCGCCGGTCACCCACGCGAGATCAACGCGCTGATCTTGCGTGCGCTGTCGCTGCAATCGTTCACCCGCGAATACAGGCGGTAGCTGATCGGCGGCAACCTGGGCAGGGCCAGTTCCTGGTCCACCACCTTCAATTCCGGCGTCAGCATCTCGATGGTGCGCGGCGTGATACCCAGCCCGGCACGCAGAGCGGCGCGCACCCCCGCCAGGGTCGACGTCTGGAACGCCGCGCGCCAGGGGCGCTCGCCCTGGGCGAGTGCCTCGATGGCCATGCCGCGGAACGGGCAACCCGAATCGACCAGCACCAGCGGCAGCGGCACGCTCGGTTGCGCGTGGAAGCGGGCCCCGCCGATCCACACCACCGGCGAGGTGCGCAGCACCACGTGGTGGAAGTCCTCATGCGGCGCGACGTCCAGCATCAGGTCGACGTCGCCGCGCCGCAGCGCCGAGGCGAGCCAGCGGCTGCGGCCCACCTGGATGTCCACCCGCAGGCCAGGATAGGACTCCGCACACATGGCCAGGTACTCGGGCAGCAGCGTATCGACCGCGTCGACGCAGGCGGCTATCTTCACCGGGTACTCGAACACCGCCTGCGTCATCGCCCGGTAGGCCTCGTCATTCAGGCTGAGGATGCGCCGCGCGTACTCGAGCAGGCGCACGCCCTGGTCAGTCAGGCGCTTGTTGCGGCCGACGCGAGTGAACAGGTCGCAGCCAACAACGGCTTCGAGTCGCTGCATCTGCTGCGAGACGGCGGCTTGGGTGCGAAACACCTTCTCAGCCGCTTGGGCGAAGTTCTCGCGCTCGGCGGCGGCCGCGAAGGTGCGCAGCAACGTGACGTCCAGGTCGCGGATTTCCATAAAAATCCCTTAAGTCTTCTTTCGAATTGCCGCATTATCTAACTGGATCGCCCAGTGAACCACTCCTATGATGCGGAACGAATCATAAGCTTTACCACCACCACCATGGACACCGCTACTATCTCCGCTTCTGCCGACGAGCCAGTGCGCGTCACGCGTCGCGATGCCGTCCTGCACATCGAACTGAATCGGCCCGAGGCGCGCAACCCGCTAGGTCCTGACACCGTGGCTGCGCTCGACGCGGCGGTGCGCGAAGGCGGCGCCGACGACGCGGTGCGCGTGCTGCTCTTCACTGCCAGCGGGGACGCCTTCAGCGCCGGTGGCAACTTGGCGAACATGCAGGACCGCCTCGGCGCGCCGCCCGGCCCCGACGGCCGTGACCCGATCGCCGCCGGCAACCGTTTGTATGGCGACTTCCTCGCGCGCCTGTGCGCCTCGCCCAAGGTGAGCGTGGCAGTGGTGCAGGGCCACGCGATGGGAGGCGGCGCGGGCCTGATCTGCGCCTGCGACATCTCGGTCGGCTTGGCCGGCGCACGCTACGGTTTCCCCGAAGCCGCGATCGGCCTCGTGCCGGGGCAGATCCTGCCCTTCGTGGTTGCGCGCATTGGCGTGCCTGCGGCTCGCCGGTTGATGCTTACCGGCCAGCGCATCGACGGTATCGAGGCGCACCGCATCGGCCTGATCGATTACCTGGCGCATGACCCAGCCGACCTCGCTGAGCGCACCAGCGCCGCGCTGTCAGGGGTGCTGGGCTGCGGCCCCACGGCGAGCATCGAGACCAAGCGCCTGTTGCGCCAGGTGGCGCAGCCGCACGCAGGCGCAGCCCTCGCGAGCTACCTTGACGAAGCGGCCGACGTGTTTGCCCACCAGATGCGCACCGAGGCTGTGGAGGGTGTGGCGGCCTCCCGCGCCAGACGCAAGCCGCAGTGGGCTGTTCCCGCGCCCCGACTGACGCATTGAAAGTTCACATGCAAGACCCATTCAGCGGAAGTGCCGACCTGGCCACCATCCGCGAGGCTGTCGCAGCCTTGTGCGAACGCTTCGACGACACCTACTGGATGAACAAGGATGCCGAAGGAGGCTTTCCCACCGAGTTCCACCAAGCCATCGCCGAAGCCGGCTGGCTCGGCATCTGCATGCCCACTGAACTCGGCGGCGCTGGCCTGGGCATGCGCGAGGCGGCCACGTTGGTGCAGACCATCTCGGCCTCGGGCGCGGGCATGTCCGGCGCTTCGGCGGTGCACATGAACGTATTCGGCCTGCAGCCGGTGGTCGTGTTCGGAAGCCCGGAGCAGCAAGCCCGCATGCTGCCGCCGCTCATCGCCGGCAAGGAGCGCGCCTGCTTCGCCGTCACCGAGCCCAGCGTCGGGCTGGACACCACTCGCTTGAAGACGCGCGCGGTGCGCGACCGCGACCACTACGTGGCCCACGGCCAGAAGGTGTGGATCTCCACCGCGCAGGTGGCCGAGAAGATGCTGCTGCTCGCCCGCACCAAGCCGATCGAGCAATGCGCGCGACCGCAGCACGGGCTCTCGCTGTTCTATACCACGCTGGACCGCAGCAAGGTGCAAGTGCGCGAGATCCGCAAGATGGGCCGCGCCGCGGTCGATTCGAACGAGCTGTTCATCGACGGCCTGCGGATCCCGGTGGAGGACCGCATCGGCGAGGAAGGGCGCGGCTTTGAGTACATCCTGCACGGCATGAACCCCGAGCGCATCCTGATCGCCGCCGAGGCCGTGGGCCTGGGCCGCGCAGCCTTGCGCAAGGCGGTGCAGTACGCGAAGGAGCGGGTGGTGTTCGACCGGCCGATCGGACAGAACCAGGGTATCCAGCATCCGCTGGCCGAGCGCTGGATGAACCTCGAGGCAGCCGAGCTCATGGTGCAGCGCGCCGCCGACCTCTACGACTCCGGGCTGGAGTGCGGCGCCTACGCTAACAGCGCCAAGTTCCTCGCGGCCGAGGCGGGTTACCAGGCCTGCCTCACGGCGGTGATGACGCACGGCGGGTTCGGATACGCGAAGGAATACCATGTCGAGCGTTATCTGCGCGAATCGCTCATCCCGCGCATCGCCCCCATCAGCCCGCAGATGATCCAGTGCTACATCGCCGAGAAGGTGCTGGGCCTGCCCAAGTCGTACTGATCCAATCAATGAACAAGAGGAGTCATTCATGAGCGCACTCGAGGGCGTGAAGGTCGTGGACCTGTCGCGTGTGCTGGGCGGGCCGTTCTGCGCCCAGATACTGGGCGACCACGGCGCGCGCGTGATCAAGGTCGAAGGACCGGCCGGAGATGAGACCCGCACCTGGGGTCCGCCTTTCAGGGACGGCATGGCCTCGTACTTCGCCGGCATCAATCGCAACAAGTCTACCGTCTGCGTGGACCTGGCACGCTCCGAGGGCCGCGAGGTCCTGTTCCAGCTCCTGGAAGACGCCGACGTGATGATCGAGAACTTCAAGACCGGCACGCTGGAGCGCTGGGGCATGGGCTTCGCCGATGTGCTGTCGGTGCGCTTCCCGCGCCTCGTGCACTGCCGCATCACCGGCTACGGCGACTCCGGGCCGCTGGGTGGCGTGGCCGGCTACGACGCGGCGGTGCAAGCGCTGTCCGGTCTCATGAGCATCAACGGCACGCCGTCGGACCCGCCCACCCGCCTGGGCGTGCCAGTGGTGGACGTGGGCACTGGACTGAATGCCTGCATCGGCATCCTGATGGCGCTGCACGAGCGCTCCCGCAGCGGGCGAGGCCAGCAGGTCGAGACCACGCTGTACGACTGCGCACTGGCCGGGCTCTACCCGCACTCGATCAACACCCTCTTCACCGGCCGGCCGCCGCAGCGCTCGGGCAACGGTCACCCGAACATCGCACCCTACGACAGCTATGCCACCGGCACCGAGCCGCTCTTCCTGGCGGTAGGCAACAACGGCCAGTTCGCGCGCATGTGCGAGGTCGTCAAGCGGCCGGACCTGCCGGCCGACCCACGCTTCACCACCAACGCCACGCGCGCGGTGCACCGCTTCGAGCTGCGCACCGAACTCGAGACCGCATTCCGGCCATTCGCCGCGCAGGACCTTTTCGAGAAGCTGATCGCGGTGGACGTGCCCTGCGGCGTGATCCAGAACGTGGTGGAAGCGCTGGCACATCCTCACACCGCACACCGCACCATGGTGGTCGAGGTGAACGGCCACCGCTCGGTCGCCTCGCCGATCAAGATGAGCCGTACACCTGCCAGCTACCGCAGCCATCCGCAGGCCATCGGCGAATCCACGGTGCGCGTGCTGACCGAAGCGGGCCTGGACGCGGCCACCATCGACAAGCTGCTCGCCGCCGGCATCGTGCACCAGGCAGACGCGGCCACCCCACCTGCCACGAAGGCTGCCCCCGCATGACCGACGACGCCGTCATCGTTTCCACCGCCCGCACGCCGATCGGCAAGGCCTACCGGGGCGCGTTCAACGATACGCAGGGCACGGTGCTCGCCGCGCATGCAATTTCGCACGCGGTGCAGCGCGCCGGGCTCGAACCGGGCGAAGTCGAGGACGTGATCCTCGGCACCGCCCGCCCGGAGGGGACGACCGGCATGAACATCGGCCGCGCCGCCGCTCTGCGCGCCGGCCTGCCGACCAGCACGGCCGGCGTGACGGTGAACCGCTTCTGCAGCTCGGGCCTGCAGGCGATCGCCATGGCCGCGCACAGCGTTCGGCAGGACGGCGTGCCGGTCATGGTGGCCGGCGGACTGGATGCGGTGAGCCTCACCGTGAACAGCCACACCAACACCTTCCGTCAGCGCGACCCATGGATCGAGCAGCACGTGCCCGGGCTCTACCTGACGATGATCCAGACCGCCGAGACGGTGGCGCGCCGTTTTGGCATCTCGCGGGAACGGCAGGACGAGTACGGCCTGCGCAGCCAGCTGCGCGCTATCGCCGCGCGCGACGCAGGCGCGTTCGACCGCGAGATCGTTCCGCTGGCCAGCCGCAGGCGCATCGAAGGCAAGGACGGGACGCCCGACACCTTCACCGACATCACGCTGGCCGCCGATGAGGGTCTGCGCGCTTCGACCGTGGCCCAACTCGCCGCGCTCAAGCCGGTGATCGATGGCGGCACCATCACCGCAGGGAACGCGAGCCAGCTGAGCGACGGCGCCTCCGCTTGCGTGGTGATGAGCGGCCGTCTCGCGCAGCAGCGAAACCTGGAGCCGTTGGGCGTGTTCCGCGGCTTCGCCGTGGCCGGTTGCGAGCCGGACGAAATGGGCATCGGCCCCGTATTCGCCGTGCCACGCCTCCTGCAGCGCTGCGGGGTACGGATGGACGACGTAGGCCTGTGGGAGCTGAACGAGGCGTTCGCGGTCCAGGTCCTGTACTGCCGCGACCGGCTCGGCATTCCCGACGAGCGCCTCAACATCCATGGTGGCGCCATTGCCATGGGACATCCCTTCGGCATGTCGGGCGCGCGCATGGTGGGCCATGCACTGCTGGCCGGCAGGGCGGCCGGCGCGCGCTACGTGGTGGTGACGATGTGCGTGGGCGGCGGCATGGGCGCCGCCGGCCTGTTCGAGGTGGCATGACGCCACCTCGGGTGAGGGCCTAATGGCACGCTGCTCGCCAGCCTGCGGCGGGCAGTGAAGCGTACCGTGCCGGCGGTATTGTCCTGTCGCAGAAACACGTTTCATTGAGCGAGGAGCAACGTGCCGAACTAACTCGGCTGCGCAATTCTCGGAAGCCAAGATGAGCAAGGACATGACGCATCGGCTGTTCCGCGCCGCGGGCCTGCAGCCGCACGCAGCCAATACCTCGCTGGTGCTGTGTGTCGACGAGAAGAGCTAGGTTCAGGGCGCTGGAGCGGAGCCAGCCGTGCTTCCGATGGGTTGTGGTACCTGGAGGGTGTCACGCATGACTACGTTCGCCACGGCACCACGACACTATTTGCAGCGCTGGATGTGGCCAATGGACACGTGATCTCGGGAGTGCGCCCGCTGCAGCGCCGTCAGGCGTTCCTGGACTTCCTGCGCTAGGGAAGGTCTGAACAAGTCCACCGATCATGCCGTCGCGCGTTGAGGGGCCTGCGTGAATGAGCCAGATCAGTTTCGCGGACGCTGAGTACGCGGGCAAACGGAAGAAGACCTGGCGCAAGGTCTTCCTCGAGGAGATGGAGCTGGTGGTGCCCTGCAAGGTGCTGCTCAAGATCATTGAGCCGCACTACCCGGTGGCCGGCCGCAGCCGCAGGCCGTACGCGCTGGAGTCGATGCCGCGTGCACCTGATGCAGAACTGTTTGCGCTGAGCGACCCGGCGATGGAGGAAGCCCTCTACGAGATCGCCTCGCTTCGTAGCTTCGCACGTCTGAGCCTGAATGAGCCGCTGCCGGACGAGACGACCATCCTGAACTTCCGGAACTTGCTCGAGGCCGCTGATATGCTGAAGGCGATCAACGCGCTGCTGATGCGCAAGGGCCTGCTGCTCAAGCGCGGCAGCATCGTGGATGCCACCATCATTGCCGCGCCCAGCTCCACCAAGAACGCGAGGGCGAGAGCTGGTGCAGTCGGCAAGGCTGAACGGGCACGAGCCGTAGGCCTACCTGCGATACGTCCTCAAACGTCTGCTGGAGCATCTGAACCACCGCGCCGACGAACTGCTGTCGCATCGATGGAAGCCCGCCGCCGCGGCCTGATAGCCACGCCTAGCCTTTGGCGGGGCACGTTCGCTGAGTGGTATGCCTAGCCGCTTACGATGCGCCGGGCGCCTCGCTCGCTGATGCCGGTCTTGGTGGCCGCCGCGGCCTGGCTGAGCTGGTTGCGGTGTTGCTTTACTTGTGCACTTTGGTGGTCCGTGATCTTCTTGCCGGACATCCGTGGTCTCGCGTAATCGTCGCGACCTCACGATAACCCCGCCTCCCGGACCTGCCCGGCACCGGATTCAACCGGCCAAGATAGTTGTCGTCAGGTGGTCAGGATAGTTGACGCCGACCAGGCGGGCCATAGGCATCGTGAGATACAACGTCCGAAGCGCCGTGGACGCCAAGCACCACCTAGTGGTCGCCCAGGAGGTCACCAGTAATGGCAGTGACCGCGGGCAGCTGACGAACATGGCGCGGCAGGCCCGGGAGGCGATGGACAAGACGAAGCTGCAGGCCATCGCCGATCGCCACTGCTTCAGTGAGCCTCAGATCAAGGCGTGCGCGGAGGCCGGCATCATCGCGTATGTGCCAAACCAGATGACCTCCAACAGCAAGGCCGAGGGGCGCGTCAGCAAGTCAGACTTCATCTACACCACATCGGCGACGATGCCGGTGCCGGGGATCTCGCGTTTCTCCCTTGATCCGCTTGCCTCTCCCCGGCCGCACTCTGAAAGCGCCGCGCCCTCAGGTGGATCATCTACCGTGGGATCCGGAAGCGCGTTCCAGGCAAGGGAGGGTCGACAGGCGCACCGGCGAAGCATTGCGCAAGTGACATCCAAAGCATCGCGCCACTTCCCCGCACATCGAGATCGGTGTCGGCAACATTGCGCGTCTGCGTCATGACCTGGCAGAATTCCTCCGCGGGTCCCCTGATTGACTCCCGCGCTTCCGGCGCTCCCCAAGCCCATCGCGCTCCTGACGGGGTATGCAGCTCGACATACGGCATATCGGGCGGTGTAGCCAGGCCTCTGTTCCTGAAAGTCCAGGAACGCGTGTTGATGCCCAGGACACTGATGCTGTGCAAGACGTCATCAGTCGAGATGCGTACGACTCCAAGCAGGTCGTAAATCGCCTGCGCATGCGCCCACGTCTCCATCAGTCGCGCCGTCACCGAGGATCGTACGCCCATCTCGGGGCCAATCCACGGCACGCGTGCCCTAGGCTCCGCTCGAGAGAAGTC
>DAIMZU010000009.1:0-18150 GCA_036733845.1 Ramlibacter sp. | reverse complement strand
ACACCGGCACACTTGACCGCTTCCAGCGCCTGGATTACCTGATGCAGGCGATGCGCCGTGTCGTCGATGCCATGCCGCAGGCGCGGCTGCTCCTGGCGGGCGGTGTCACCCGCGAGGAGGACCTGGCTGCGTGCCGCGAGATGGCCGAGGAGCTCGGGCTGTCGAAGCACGTGATCCTTGTCAGCGGCAGCACCTTCGAAGAGGTGCCGGCCTTCCTGGCGGCCGCGCAGGTTGCCGTGGCGCCGCGGCCCGCATGCCCCGGCGTGCCCATCAAGCTGCTCAACTACATCGGTGCGGCCAAGCCGGTCGTCACCTTCGACGGTTCGGCCAAGGGACTGGTACACATGAGGACGGCATGGCTCGCGCCCGATGACGACTGGCGTGCCTTGGGGGACGGCATCCTGCGCCTGCTGCAGGACGAACCGCTCGCCCAGGAACTCGGGCAGGCAGCCCATCGCTGGGCGCAGGAGAACCTCACCTGGGCAACGCACGCCGAGCGCCTGGAGACGGTCTTCCGCAACGTCCTGGCGCAGGAGCCGACGGTTCAGCACGCTTCAGCGCCTGTCGGCGAGCCGCAGGTGTGAGCCGACGTGGACCTGGCCTCGCGGGAGATCACGTCCCCGATTCAACCGTCCGAGATGACTGCCACGGGCGCCCGCCGCTCAGGGGAGACGCCGGCGCTCGGCTCGCTGGCCTGGGCAGCGGTCGCGTGGCTGGCGCTTGCCGCTGCCGTGCCAGCGCCCTGGATGGATGCACCGTTGAGCGGAGGCTTGCGCAACTGGATCATGGCCCCCGCCGCTGCGGTCGCATTGGTGGCCCTGTACGGCCTGGTGGCGCGGCGGCCGGACCGGGCAGCCGCCGGCGCCATCGCCGGCCTGGCATGCTGCGTGGCCTGGGTGCTGCACGTAGCGCTCCAGGATGCGCGCTTCTGGACCCTCGTTCGCGAGCACGAGTATGTGGTTCAGGCGATGGCCCTTTCGCGTGAGTTTCTTCCAGGCGTGCTGGGCCGCGAGCCGACATTGGCGGACCATCTCGCCACCACCGGGCTGCTCGACCGGCTCGCCGCGTCCTTGTATTTCATGGGCGCAGGCTGGTGGCTGGGCGTTGCCGGTTGTATCGTGTTGCTGGCCGTGACCCGTCGCGCGGTGCCGCGTGCGATCTCGCAATGGGCCATTCTGGCGCCCGCGGCCGCCTTGCTCGCGTGGAACCTGGCCCACCTGGGGGTGGCGACCGCGGGCGACATCCTGCGCGTTCGCGCACAGGCGCAGATGGCGAATTCCCAGTTCGCGGCCGCCCGGGCCAATTTCGAACGCGCCATTCTGTTGGATCCGCAACTTGCGGGCAGCGCGGACATGCGCATGCGCAGCGGCCTGGCGCTGCATCACCTGGGGGAGTCGGCGGCGCCAGAAGCCTTGTTTGCGCTCGCCCGCAGCCGCCTGTCGCAAGGCCCGGCGCAAGACGGGCTGGCTCTGCTCACGGCCGCAGGTGCGCAGTCGCAGGAGCCGCTCGCGAGCCTGGTCCGCGCCGCCACGACCGACCTGCTCATCGCGGACGGACTGGATGCCGCGCGCGCCAGCGGGTTCAACGCCGCCTCCGGCCACTGGGCGCGCGCGCTGGCAGTGGAGCCGGCGGACGTCCGTGCGATGCTCCTGCAGGCGGTTGGCGATTTCGCGCAGGGGCGCCACCAGGAGAGCCTCGCGTCCGCGCGGGCGCTGCTGGCGCGTTCGCGTCATGCGCGCCTCAATGCGCAGGCCTACATCATCATCGGCGACAACTTGTGGAAGCTGGGCGAGCGGGACGCAGCGCGTCGCGCCTACGAGGCGTCCGCTCGATCCAACGACTTCGGCAACTTCCGCTCTCGCGTCAGCCTGGGGGGGTTCTAAGGCCATGGCGCCGCCCGGCCCGTTCCGCCTGCTCGTGCTGTGTCCGGCAGCCAGCTTTCTGCTGGCTGCCGCTGCCATGCTGACGGGCTGGTGCGCCTGGCGCGCATGGGTCCACCCTGCGCCCGCGGTGCATGCCTTCGAGTTCGGTCCGGTCGCGCGGATGACCCATCCGGACGGCGCTCCCCAGGCGTATTTCCGAAAGACGCTTCATCTCGGCGGTCCGGTGCGACACGCCTGGATCGCTGTCTCGGCCCGCGACAGCTTCGTCCTGTACGTCAATGGAAAAGCTGTGGCGGCCCGGCAGTTCGCGTCCATGCAACTCGGGGGGGTCTACGAGGTCTCGCCTTATCTGGCGCCGGGCCGCAACGCGATCGCCGTGGTGAGCCGCCGGCGCAGCCATCCGGGTCCCGCTGACCTGCTGGTGGAGGGCGAGGTGCACGAGGTCGCGGGTCCGCCGCGCCGGATCGTGGGCGACGCCAGCTGGCGGGTCGCCGGCCTGGAGCCGCGATGGCCGGGCGGAGTCCCCTGGCATTCGCCGGTGGTGGACGACACGGCCTGGGACACGCCCGCGCTCGATGCAGCGCCGTCCGCCTCCCGGCGCATCGGATTGCCTGTCGCAGCCGATGCCATCGTGCGGCCGTGGCAGGCCCAGTGGCTGGCGCATGGCCCGGGAACTGGGGCCAGCTTCACCAGGACCTGGGAGGTCCAGCAGGCTCCGACCGCCGCGACGCTGCGAGTGGAGGCCGCGCCGGGCTATCTCGTGGTGCTCAATGACGTACCCATCGAAGCCGGCGAGGACCTGGACGAGCTGGATGAGGGCTTGCTGGCCTCGGAAAGGGCCTCCCGCTGGAGCGGGGCGCAGGCCCTGCGCAGCCACGCCTTCGACGTCTCGGCGGTGATCAGGCGTGGCACGAACACACTGACGGTGATGCCCGGGGTGGCCAACCCGGCATTCGCCGGCTTGCGGGCCGAGCTCATCCTCCGGGACGGGGACGGCGTGCGGACCCTGGGGACCGACGGGACCTGGCTCGTCACCGCCCCCGGAGGGCGGCGAACGGACGCGTTGCCCGTGGCGCAGGTTCTTCCGACGGCCACACGCGGACACGCCCTGCAGATGCGGTCGCGGCATGGCACCGCCTCCGAGGCGCTGGTTCGCATGAGCGCATTGGCCGCATGCGTGCTTCTGACGGCCGCGCTGATCGGCGCCGTAACGGCCCTGGCCGCGCGAATCCTGGAGCACGAACGCGCGGCGGACCGCACGTGGGCTTTCAACGCAGCGGCGGCGTGCAGCCTGCTGTTGACCATGCCGCTGTTGCTGGCCCTGCTGGCTGGCTTCGATGTCCGGGTGGATCCCCGGCTGCCCTACCAGCCCTGGCTGCTCATGTCGGCTGCGCTCCTGTGGCTGGTGATGCTTGCAGCACTCGCCAGTGGCAGGCGGACCGCGCGGCTCGCCGGCGCCAAGGGGCTGGCGTGAAGAACACTGCCTTCCTGGCGCGGCTGCCCGCCATCGTCCTGACCCTGCTGCTCGCTGTCGGCGGGATGCTGCGGCTGGATGGCTTGGGCGAGCAGTCGTTCTACCACGACGAAATCGACATGCTGCTCTATGCCGACGGGCTGATCGAGCGCGGAACCGCCTCCAAGCAGGTCGGGTCCATGGATCGGCCCCTGGCCACCTATGAGGCCCTCGTGTACCCGATCGCACTCAGCCGGATGTTGCTTGGAGAGTCGGAGTGGGCCGCAAGATTGCCGGCCGCGTTGTTCGGAACGGCCGCGATCGCCGCGGTGTTCTTCGTTGGTCGGGCGCTGTTTTCCCCAGCGGTCGGCCTGCTGGCGGCCGCCCTCCTGTGCTTCAACCCGCAGGCACTCATCTGGTCGAAGTACCTGTGGCACCCCCAACAGGCGCAACTGCTGGCACTGCTCACGGCGTATTTCGTCTTCCGGGCGCTCGAGGACCGGGTGCGGCCTGTGGCCCTGGCCGCGAGCGCGGTTCTCTTCAGCCTGACCTATCTCACCTGGGAGGGCACCGGGTACCTGCTTCCGGCCTTCCTGATCGCCGTGGTGACCGTGCGCGGGCGCGACCCGTCATGGCTGAAGGAGCCAAGCGTCTGGGTCGCCGGTGGGGCGGTCGCACTCGTGGTGGGATTCCAGCTTGGCCGCCGCATGCTGTTGTCCGAGCCCTTCCTCGTCGTGGGATCGGGGCTGAGCAACGTCACGACGCCGCTGCCGGTGTTCCTTCAGTCGATCTACAACCCGCTGTACTACTTTCGCAACTTCCTCTGGCTGGAGGACAACGCGGTTCTCACGTTGCTCATGGTGGCAGGCATCCCGCTGTGCTGGCGGCTGAAGGCCTACCGCTATGTGGTGACCTTGCTGCTGGCGGACCTGTTCCTGATGACGAACCTGCTGCCACGGCCCGCGATCCGGTACGTCTTCCATCTGGAACCGCTGCTGATCCTCGCTGCCTCGGCGGCCCTGGTGCAGGGCATGGCGTGGCTGCGCAGCCACCTCGGCGACGCCATGCCGCCAGCCGTGAAGGCGGTGCTCGGCGTCAGCTGGGCAGCCACCTGCTTCGGCGTGCTCGCAGCATCCAGCCCCCTCGCACGGTTGCATTCGATCAACGGTTTTTCGCAGCCCACGGGTGTGCACGTGCGGCCCGACACGTACTACATCGATTACCGCAGCCCGGGCGAGGTCCTGCGTGCGCATCTGCGGCCGGGCGACGTGGTGGTTTCTCTTTTTCCCGATGCGACGCAGCACTACGCCGGCACCCGAGGGGACTACTTCATTCAGGTTCTTCCCAGGCGCCCGGTGCTGTTCGACGCGCAGTCCGGCTCGCCGCGCCTGATCGAACGCAACATCGGGACGCCGACCCTGACCAGCCTGGCCGATCTGCAGGAGGTATCCGCCAGATCCGGCCGTGTGTGGATCGTGGCGGTGCCCTACAGCCTGCTTTATTTCTATGGAGGCCGCTCGATGCACGAGTGGATCGCCGACAACGCGAGGGTAATGCATGAAAGCTATGACGCAAGGCTCTATCTATTGGAACGCTAGGGTGAATGAGCCCCGTGGGAGCGCCTCATGAAAATCGCACTCTGCATGCTCCGCTCGGAGTTCACCCGGATGGACGGGGGCGGTGAAAGCACGCGCCAGATGGTCGAGGCGCTGCGCTGCGCCGGCCACGAGGAGATCACCGTCCTGTCCTCGCATGGAGACCATCCCCTGCATCGGTCGTACGCCGCAGCCGAATGGTCCGACAGCCGGGCCCTGGGCCTGACCCTGCGGTTCTGCGCAGCGGTGATCGAGCTCTCGCGCAGCCAGGACGTGATTTTCCTGATCCTTCCCAACCCGTCGTTCGGCGCCGTCGCGGACTGGATCCACCGGCGCGTCCAGGTTCCCGTGGCTGTTGTCTACGAATCCCATTGGAACAGCCTCGCGGAGTACGGCTTCTATGGTGACAACTTCTCTCCCGGCGCATTGGCGCGGCTCGCCCTTCTCAACCGCTTCACCGCGCGCCTGACGCTGCGCGCATGCGAGCACTATGTCGTCAGCACCGAAACACAGAAATCGCTGCTGGTGGGCATCGGCTACGACGCTGCGCGCGTTTCGGTGATACCCAACTGCACCACCACGGCGGTGCCTGCGCGGCCCCACCGTGAACGTCCCTTGCGCGTGGGCTACCTTGGACACTTCAATGCTTCCAAGGGGGTCGACCTCCTGGTCCAGGCCATGCCACGGGTCGTGCGGGAACACCCGGACATCGAACTGCACCTCGCCTGGAGCGGCAGCGGGGGAGACCATCCGCGCATCCTCCGGGCCATCGATTCCCTCGGCTTGGCGACACGCACGACCGTGACCGACTGCCGGGTGGACGTGCCCAGCTTCTTGGGAGGCCTGGACGTGCTGGTGCTGCCGTACCGCTCGGTCACGCGAACGCGGATCATTCCTTCGGTCCTGCTCGAGGGCTTGGCCGTCGGGGTGCCGATCGTCACGACTTCGTGCATGCCGATCACGGACGTGATCGAGCACGGGACCACCGGATGGGTGGTGCCGCGAGAAGACATCGACGCCATGGCGGCAGGGATCCTGCGTTTCCTGGACGACCCAGGTTATGCCAGCCAGGTTTCCGCCGCACAACGCGCGTCCGCCCAGAGACGCTTTTCACATGAAGCCGTGGGGGCCGCGTACACGAGCCTGCTTGGCCAGTTGGTGGCAGGGCGGAATCCGGCGAGCGCGTCGCGGCGTCCCGCCGACGTGCTCGACGGGTGATCGGCACCCTTCGATCGAAGCGATCACCTCTTCTTTTTCTTGCAACTACCCGTGCAACTCGTCGTGCTGTCGGAAGTTGTCGTCGTGGTTGTGGTGGTGGTCGTCGTCGTGGTGGTTGTTGACGGCGCCTCCAGCGGCGCCGGGGCGGGGGCGGTCGAGCCGTACTCGTAGGCTCCGGCGTCGGGCGCGCCCCAGCGGGTTGCGCCATTGAAGTCCTGTTTCACCGTGAAGCCCACGAACGCGGGGAAACGGAAGGCCACGCCTCGGTCCTGCGCTGGCTGCGCGGTGCGCAAGGTGAAGTCACCGTTACGCGCGTCCATGAAAATGGACAGGTCGGTCAACTTCACGTTGTCGTGGATGTCCATCTCGAAGCTTTGCGAAAGCCACCCGTCATAGAGGTTGTTGGCCACTTCGCCGGTGTTGCCGACCCCATCCGAAAAGTAGAAGGGAACGTTGTTTCCCACCAGCGTGTTGTGGGCAATCAGCACGTTCTGCGATCCGGAGTACCCCGGTTGCGACGACTGGTCCCACACGAAGGCGCCCGCGCCCTTGTTGCGCCAGGACACATTGTTGAACACCCGCACGTCATGGGTCGGATAGCGCGGGTCCTCCGAAGCCACGCCGATTCCGTGGCCGTTCGCCACACCTGGGATGCTGCCGTCTGTCCAGGCACCGTTGGAATGGACCGAGTTGCCGGTCACAGTGACGCTGCGCACGCCGTCCAAGTAGATTCCCGTGCGGACGTTGTGGTGCACGTGGTTCGCGCTGACCGTGCCGTTCCTGGCGCCGAGCCACACGTCGATGCCTTCCGTGTGGTTGTTCCATACCTCGTTGCCGTGGATCTTGAAATCATCGGCGATGAGGCTGATGGCCTGGCCATAGCCCAGTCCCCGTTGAACGGTGCGCGTCACGCGGTTGCCGGTGAGCGAGATATTGGTCAAGACCCCGTAGCTGGTGTTGACAGGTTGAAAGCGCGTGTCGGTGGAAATGCCATGGCGCCGGACGTCGTGGATGAGGTTTTCCCTGACCACAAGGTTCGAGGCGCCCAACACCACGCCAGAGTAAGGTGAGTTGCGGATCGTCACGCCCTTGAGAACAGTCCAGGCGTGACGGATCTCGAATACGCCTCGGTTCTGTTCACGGCCGGCGTCGAGCTCGGCAGGGAACATGCTCCCATCGAGGATCACCTCGCCGCCATAGCCGGTGAAAGTGATCGGCTGGCCGCTCAGTCCGGCGGCTCGGGTGATGACCTGTTCATAGTAGGTCCCAGCCTGAATGAACACCGTGCTGCCTGGCGTGGCCATGCTGGCAGCCCGGCTGATCGTCTTGAGCGGTGCGGCCTGCGTACCTGCAGCACTGTCGTGGCCTGCCCAGGAGACGTACAAAGCGGTCTGCGCGCTTGCAGCAGTACAGATGAAAAAGGACAAGGACAGGATTGACCAGGCGATACGCATGCGAGTCTCCGTGCTGTGCGCGACACCGCGAGGCCAAATCGGCTGCGGCCCATACAGATGAGCAGAAATGCTAACTGCTGAGCTCAGACGTACAGGGATGAGTGTGCAACGAGGCGTGTCGAAGAAGCTCGTCAGATGAATGTCTGCGAATTTTCAGTCGGGCGCAGCTTGACGCCGTTGCGCTGCAGACACGCGGCAGTGCTGAAGTTTCCTGGAGTCCGGCCATGCGGCACGCCTAGCAGGACGCCGAGCAGTGCGCGCAATGGATGAGTCTCGAGTATCGCCAGTCTGGCTGCGGCCTACCCGCCACCGCCGGGGTTCTGCCTCGCCTCGTGCTCGAGCGCATCCAGGAACACGCGCACCTTGGACGGCACGAGGCGCCGGCCCGGGAGCAGCGCGTAGATGCGCAGGGGCATGCAGCGCCATTCCGGAAGCACGGGCACGACGAGGCCACGAGCAAGCGCGTCGGCACAGAAGGTCGCCGTGATGCGCGCGACACCCATCCCCGCGATGGCGGACTGCAGCCGCACCCCGGCGTTGCCGCTGCGCATGCGCGGGTTGCGGATCTCCACCTGGCCGGACCGGCCCTCCGGCTGCGAGAAACTCCAGGCGCTGTCATCGCCGCCCGCCAGCAGGGGCAGGGCCTTCAGTTCTTCCGGCGAGTGGACCTTCGGGTGCCGCGCCAGCAGTTCGGGGGACGCGAACAGACCGCGTTCAAGCGAGTAGACACGCCGGGTCACAACGGTGGATGGCGCAAACCCGTGCTCGATGGCCGAGAACACGATGTCGTAGTGCCGCTCGAAGAGGGCGACGCGGGCATGCTCGACGTCGATGTGGACCTTGAGCTGGGCGTGCTCCTGCATGACGCGGCAGGCCACGGCCGCCAGGTGGTGCGCGCCGAACTCGTAGGGGGCGGCCATTCGCAGCGTGCCCTGGACGGCTGCGCCCTTGGCCAGGGCGTCGACCGCGTGCTCACGAAGCTGAGCAAACGGCTTGGAGATGTCGCGGTAGAGCGAATCGCCGGCGTCGGTCAGGCGCAGCGAGCGGGTGGTGCGCTCCAGCAGGCGCATGCCAAGCTGCTCCTCCAGCCGCGTCACCGCCGCGCTGAGGCTGGACTTGGGGCGGTCCATGACCCGCGAGGCGGCTGTGAAGCCGCCGTGGTCCACCACCTGGCAGAAAGCGTCGAAGTCGTCCCAGTTCATTGTTCAGGATTCGGAACACAGTGGCCACCGCGGCCGGTTGATCCGGGGGCATCGGCTCCCTAGGATTGTCCCATCTCAATCGCATGCGGGCCTGGGCGTCCGCTGGAGCTATTCATGTTCCTCAAGAACTGCTGGTACGTGGCCGCCTGGGACCACGAACTCATCGACGGCAAGCTGCTGGCCCGCACCCTCCTGGAAGAGGCGGTGCTGCTGTACAAGTCCGAAGCCGGCAAGGTCGTGGCATTGCAGGACCGCTGCTGCCACCGCGGCGTGCCGCTGCACCTGGGCCGCCGCGAGGGGGACTGCGTGCGCTGCATGTACCACGGGCTGAAGTTCGACCCGACCGGCAAGTGCATCCAGATTCCCGGCCAGGAGGTCGTGCCGCCCAAGCTGGGCGTGCGCAGCTTTCCCGTGGTCGAGAAGGACCACCTCATCTGGATCTGGATGGGCGACCCGGCCCTGGCGGACGAGTCGCAGATCATCGACTTCCCGTACTTGCGCGATCCGCAGTGGAAGGGCATCCCCGACTACATGCACTACGACGCCAACTGGCTGCTGATCGTGGACAACCTGAGCGATTTCGCGCACCTGGCCTTCGTGCACACCAAGACCCTGGGCGGCTCCGAAGAGTACGCCTACGTGACCAAGCCGGTGGCCGTCGAGCGCCTCCCGCGCGGCTTCCGAGTCGAGCGCTGGCACATGAATGCGGCTCCGCCGCCCTTCCACCGCAAGGTGTTGCCGGCGGACGAGAAAGACCGCAACGTCGACCGGCGGAATATCGGCCACATGCACATCCCCGGCATCTTCTTCCTGGAGTCGATGTTCTCGCCTGCGGGCAGCGGCTCCGAGAACGGCAACCGCGAGGGCAGCCGCGAGTACCGCAACTGCCAGTTCATGACGCCGGAGACGCGCAAGACCACGCACTTCTTCTGGACCTACCTGAACAACTTCGAGGGTGACGACACCAACATCTCGCGCTCGCTGCACCAGAGCCTGATCGACGGGTTCATGGAAGACAAGCACCTGATCGAGGCGCAGCAGAAGGTGCTCGACGCCGAGCCGGACTTCAAGATGCTGGCGGTGGCGGCGGACACCGCGCTGTCGCACTTCCGCTGGACCTTCGAGAAGCTGGTGGCCGCCGAGCAGGCGTCCGCGGCCACCGGACGCGCCGCCACCACCGCGGCCCAGCCCCGTCCGGCGGGCGCGCAGGCATGAGCGAAAGCCTGCGCCTGCGCGTGGCGGGCGTGTTCGCGGAAGCGCGCGACGTGATGCGGGTGGAGCTCGTGGATGCCTCGGGCGCCGAGTTGCCGCCCTTCGAGCCGGGGGCCCACCTGGCGCTGCAGCTGCCCGGCGGGCTGGTGCGCCAGTATTCGCTGGTCAACGACTGGCGCGAGCGGCATCGCTATGTGCTGGGTGTCGGGCTCGCCGCCAACAGCCGCGGGGGCTCCGCCTGGGTGCACGGCATGCTGCGCACCGGCGTCGAGATCGCGAGCAGCCTGCCGGTCAACAACTTCAGGCTGGTGCCCGATGCCCCGCGCTTTCTCTTCATCGCGGGTGGCATCGGCATCACCCCGCTGGTGTCCATGGTCCGGTGGTGCGAGGCGACGGGCCGGCCCTGGAGCATGGTGTATGCCGCGCGCAGCCGGGTCCGCATGGCTTTCTACGAAGAGCTGCGCGCGTTCGGCAGCCGGGTTCGGCTGCACTGCGATGACGAAAGGGGCGAGCCCCTGGACACCGCCGCGTTGATGTCCGAGGTCGAGCCGGGCACGCACGTCTACTGCTGCGGACCCGCCCCCTTGATGGAAGCCGTGCAGGGCCACGGCGCGCGGCTGGGCGACGATTGCCTGCATTTCGAGTGGTTCAGCGCGCCCGCCGCGGGCAACGCCCCGTCTGAGACACCCGCCGAAGGCTTCTGGGTGGACCTCGCACGCAGCGGCGAAAGCCTGCACGTGCCGCCCGGCCAGAGCATCCTGGAGGTTCTCGAGCAGCACGGCCACGAGGTTCCGTTCTCGTGCCGCGAGGGACTGTGCGGCACCTGCGAACAGACGGTGTGCGAGGGCGAACCCGAGCACCTCGACTATGTGTATCCCCCCTCCCAGCGGCCGACGCTCAAGACCATGCTGGTGTGTGTCTCGCGCGCGAAGACACCCCGGCTGGTGCTGGACCTCTGAGCAATCTTTTCATTTCAAGCATTCAACAGGAGACCCTCATGAACAGCTCGCGTCGACAGTTCGTCCAGGCCAGCGCAGCCGCCCTCGCACTGGGATCGTTCGGGCGGACCGCCTGGGCCCAGGCCGCTCCCGATACCGCCCGTGTGCTGGTCGGCTTTGCGCCGGGCGGCACCATCGACCTGGTCGCCCGCCGCGTCGCCGACAAGATCGCGCCGGCGTACGCCCGCAATGTGATCGTCGAGAACCGCACGGGCGCCGGCGGACAGATCGCGGTGCAGGCCGTTGCGACCGGTCCGGCGGACGGCAGCATGATCCTGCTGACCCCGGCCTCGCCGGTGGCGTTGCACCCGCACACCTTCAAGAAGCTGCCTTACGACCCGGTCGCGGACCTCGTGCCCGCGTCGGCCGCTGCGAGCTTCGACTATGCACTCGCGGTCGGTCCGATGGTTCCCGCGTCTGTGCGCACCGTGCCCGAGTTCCTCGCCTGGGCGCGCGCCAATCAGTCCAACGCGCACTTCGGCTCCGCGGGCAACGGCTCGGCGGCGCATTTCATGGGCGCGGCGCTGTCGCATGCGGGGCAGGGCGGCCTCAGCCACGTGGCCTTCCGCGGATCGCAGCCAGCCATCCTCGACATGATCGGCGGCCAGATCGCGGCCGTGATCGGCCCCACCGGCGAGTTCATGCCCCAGGTGCAGGCCGGCAAGGTCCGCCTGCTCGGCACCAGCGGAAACAAGCGCGGACGCTTCTCACCCCAGGTGGCCACCTTCGTCGAGCAGGGCTACAAGGACGTCGCAGTGGTGGGCTGGTTCGGCTTCTACCTGCCCGCGCGCACGCCGCAGGCGGTGGTCCAGCGCCTGAATGCCGAACTGCGCACCGCCCTCGGTTCGCCGGAGGTGGGCAACAGCCTGGCGACGGCGTTCATGGAACCGATGCCCACCAGCCCGTCGGAGCTTGCCGCGCTGCAGAAGACTGAAAGCGAGTTCTGGGCGAATGTCGCGCGTTCGATCAACTTCTCGCCGGCGGCATGATGGCGGCCATGAACCCCGGGAGCATGCTGGACCAATTCGAGGCGTTGCGTCCGGCGGGCTGCCCGTCCGGAGAGTGGCGGGTACGCTGCGAACTGGCGGCGGCCTACCGCCTGTTCGCGCACCTGGGCTGGCATGAGCTGATCTACAACCACCTCACGGTGCGCGTGCCCGGCACGCCGCATTTCCTGATCAACCCCTTCGGCCTGATGTACCGGGAGATCACGGCGAGCCGCCTGGTCAAGATCGACCTCGAGGGGCGCAAGGTCGAGCCGAGCGACTGGCCGGTCAACCCGGCCGGCTTCATCGTGCACAGCGCCGTGCACGCGGCCCGCGAAGATGCCCACTGCGTCATGCACACCCACACCACCGCCGGGCAGGTCGTGTCCTGCCAGGCCGAGGGGCTGCTGCCCCTGAGCTTCAACTCGATGTTCTACGGCGAGCGGGTGGCCTACCACGCGTTCGAGGGCATCACGCTGGACCGGGCCGAGTGCGAACGCCTGGCGCAGGACCTCGGCGACCGCAACGTGATGATCCTGCGCAACCACGGGCTGCTGGTGTGCGGGCCGACCATCGGGGACGCATTCGCCGAGCACTACATGCTGCAGCGCGCCTGCGAGGTGCAGGTGGCGGCGCAGTCCTGCGGCGTGCCGCTGGTCCGCCCCGACGCGGACATCGCCGCCCGTGCTTCGGAGCAGTACGAGCGCACGGCACGCAAGGGGGACCAGAACGCCCTGCTGTGGCAGGCCATGCTGCGCTGGGCCTGGGACCTGGATCCGTCATTCGTGAGCTGAGGGGCGGCCGGCTTTCCCGGAACCTACGGCCCAGGCCGGGCCGGCCGCGCACCTGCCTGCAGCAGCACCGGCCCGAGCAGCACCGACACCAGCGCACACACGAGCAGCAGGGCGCCGCCCCATTGCAGGGGCGTGACCCGCTCACCCAGCAGTCCGATCCCAGCCGCCAGTCCGACCAGCGGAACCCCCAGGCTGAACGGCGCCACCCGGTTGGCCGGGTAGCGCTTGAGCAGGCGGGTCCAGAGCCCGTACGCCATCGCCGTGGCGATCCAGCCCAGGAAGGCGATCCCCAGCCAGCCCGCCAAGGGGGCATGCAGCCAGTTGGCATGCGCCGCAGGCGCATCGAAGGCCAGGCTCAGGCCAGCGAAGGGCAGGATCGCGAACGCGCTGCTCCAGACGACGAACCCCAGCGCGTCAAAACCGGCGGACTCCTCCTGGGCCTTGCGCACCACGATGTTCGAGACCGCCCACATCGCGGCCGAGCCGAGGTTCAGGAGCAGCCCCCAGCCGGTCACGCCGGCAGCCTGCCCGGCGAGCAGGACGCTGCCGGCCAGGCATCCGAGCCCGGCGGCGGCAAATCCCAGGCCGACCTGCAGGGGCCGGCCGACGCGTTCACCCAGCAGCGCGAGCCCGAGCATCGCCGTGAAGAAGACCTGCGTCTGCATCAGCACGGACGCGAGCGCCGCGGTCATGCCGACCTGCAGCGCGACGAAGAGGAATCCGAATTGCCCGACGCCCTGGGCCAGGCCGAAGGCGAGCAGCCAGCGCGTGCGCACGGACGGAGGGCGGATCCACAGGGCGAGCGGCAGGAAGGCGAACAGGAAGCGGCCGACCCCGAGCTGGAAAGCGGTGAAGTGCGCCAGCCCCAGCTTCATGACGACGAAATTGATGCCCCAGATGAAGATGACCGCCAGCGCAGTGGCGAGGTCGCTCGGCTGCAGCGGTTCGGGCTTGGGGCTCGGCATGCCGCCATTGTGACGGCGGGACCGGACGGGTTCCGCGGCCCGCTCAGTCGAGGGTCACGTCCTCGGTGTAGTAGGGCACCTGGCAGCGCCATTTCAGTTCGCGCTCGATGCGCAGACGCAAGGCATCCGATGCAGCCGGCTCGCCGTGCGTGATGAAGGTGCGGCGCGGGGGCTGGGGCGCCTGGCGCAGCCAGCCCAGGATCTCGTCGGCGTCGGCGTGGGCGGACAGGTGGTCGAGCTGGGCCACTTCGGCCCGCACGGACACGTCCTGTCCGAAGATGCGCAGGTATTTCGCTCCGGCCGCCAGCGCCGCGCCGCGCGTGCCACCGGCCTGGTAGCCGGCCAGCAGGATGGTGTTGCGATTGTCAGGGGCGAAGGCCTGCAGGTGGTGCAGCACGCGGCCGCCCGTGGCCATGCCGCTCGCGGCGATGATGACCATGGGCCCCTTGCGCGCGTTCAGGATCCGCGATTCCTCGGCGGACTCGACCACCTGCACATGCTCGGTCATTGCACGGCATTCCTCCTGCCTGATTCGCAGTTCGCCGACGTGCTTGTGGAACACCTCGGTCGCGCTGGCCGCCATCGGGCTGTTCAGGTAGACCGGCAGGTGGTGGATGAGGCCACGCTGCTTGAGCAGGTGGATGCAGTACATCAGCACCTGTGCGCGCCCCACGGCGAAGGACGGAATCACCAGCACCCCACCCCGGGCCGCCGTGCGGTTGATCACCTCCGCCAGGATGGGGAGGGGGTCCGTGGACAGGTGCGCCCGGTCCCCGTAGGTGGACTCGACGACCAGCCAGTCCGCCTGCGGTGGCGGTGCCGGCGGCTTGAGCAGCAGGTCGTTCGGGCGGCCGAGGTCGCCGGAGAACAGGATGGAGCGCCCCTCGGCCTCCAGGCGCACCAGCGACGAGCCCGGCATGTGCCCGGAAGGCCAGAAGCGCCCGAGCAGACCAGGTGCTGCTTCGAACTCGACCCCGGTCTTCACCGGTTTGAAGAGCCGCAGGCAGCGCACCGCGTCTTCGCGCGTGTACAGGGGCAGGGCCGGATGATGCTTGCTGGTGCCGTGCCGGTTGTTGAAATCGGCCTCTTCCTCGAGCAGGTGGCCGCAGTCGGGCAGCAGGATGCGGCACAGGTCGTAGGTGGCCGGCGTGCAGATCACGCTGCCGCGAAAACCCTGCCGCGCCAGCAGGGGCAAGTAGCCGCTGTGGTCGATGTGCGCGTGGGTGAGCACCACGCTGCGTACCTGCGCCGCTTCGACCGGCAAGGACTGCCAGTTCCGAAGGCGCAGCGACTTGAAGCCCTGGAAGAGCCCGCAGTCGACCAGCACGCGGGACCTGCCGTGCCGGACCAGGTACTTGGATCCGGTGACGGTCTCCGTGGCGCCGAGGAATTGGATGTGCATGGACTGATCCTGGGGCAGGAACGAACGGCGCGACTTGATCCAGGTCAGCGCGCGCGTGTCGCGGCGGCAGGCGCCATCGGCTGCAGGCCCCAGATATCGGAAGCGTATTCGGCCACCGTGCGGTCCGAGGAGAACATGCCCATCCCCGCGACATTGAAGATGGCGCGCCGGCTCCACTCGTCGGCGTCTCGGAAAGCCGCATCCACCCGGTCCTGCGTGGCGATGTAGTCCTCGTAGTCGGCCAGGAGCATGTAGTGGTCCGAATCGAGCAGGCTGCGCACCACGTCGTGGTAGCGCCCGGGTTCCTCCGGCGAGAAGGCGCCATCCGCGAGACGGTCCAGCACGTACTTCAGCTCGAAGTTGCGTTCGTAGTGGTCCCGCGGACGGTAGCCCTGCGCGCGCAGCGCCGCCACCTGTTCGGTGCGCAGGCCGAAGATGAAGATGTTGTCCATGCCGACCTGCTCGGCGATCTCGATGTTGGCGCCGTCCCAGGTGCCGATGGTCAGCGCGCCATTGAGCGCGAACTTCATGTTGCCGGTGCCGGAGGCCTCGGTGCCCGCGGTGGAGATCTGCTCGGACAGGTCGGCCGCCGGCATCACGATCTCGGCGATCGACACGCGGTAGTTGGGCAGGAAGACCACCTTGAGCCGGTCGCCGACGGCGGGGTCGGCGTTGACCGTCCGGGCCACGTCGTTGATCAGGTGGATCACGCGCTTGGCCATGTGGTAGGCGGATGCCGCCTTGCCGCCGAAGATGACCGTGCGCGGCACCCAGTCGGCCCCCGGGTTCTCGAGGATGCGGTGGTAGCGCGTGAGCACGTGCAGCACATTCAGCAGCTGTCGCTTGTACTCGTGCATGCGCTTGACCTGCACGTCGAACAGGCTGCGCGGATCGACGCGGGGGCCTTCCAGGCGGCGGACGATGAAGTCCGACAGGCGTTCCTTGTTCTGGAGCTTGGCCTGGCGGAAGGCTTCCCGGAAGCTGGCGTCATCTGCCAGCGGACGCAGTCCCTCCAGCCGGTCCAGGTCGAGCCGCCAGCCGGTGCCGATGCGCTCGTCGACCAGGCGGGACAGCGGCGGGTTGGCCTGCGAGAGCCAGCGCCGGGGGGTGATGCCGTTGGTCTTGTTGCAGAAGCGGTCGGGGAAGATTCGGGCGAAGTCGGCGAAGATGGTCTGCACGATCAGGTCGCTGTGCAGCCGCGAAACGCCGTTGACTTTATGGCTCGCGAGCACCGACAGGTAGGCCATGCGCACCCGGCGCTGGCCGGACTCGTCGATCAGCGAGACGCGCCGCAGCAGGTCCGCATCGGCCGGAAAGCGCGCATGCACCTGCGCCAGGAAGCGGGCGTTGAGGTCGAAGATGATCCGCAGGTGCCTCGGAAGCAGGCGGCCCATCATGTCCACCGGCCAGGTCTCGAGCGCCTCGGCCATCAGGGTGTGGTTGGTGTACGAGAACACGCGGTTGCACAGCGCCCAGGCGTGGTCCCATGCGAGGTGGTGCTCGTCGACCAGCAGCCGCATGAGTTCCGGCACGGCCAGCGCCGGGTGGGTGTCGTTGAGGTGGATCGCGACCTTGTCGGGAAGGGCATCGAAGTCGGCGTGCCGCCGCCGGTAGCGCCGCAGGATGTCCTGCATGGAGGCGCTCACGAAGAAGTACTCCTGGCGCAGGCGCAGCTCCTTGCCGTGCTCTGTGCTGTCCTCGGGATAGAGCACGCGGGACACGTTCTCGGAGTGGTTCTTGGCCTCGACGGCGCCCATGTAGTCGCCGCGGTTGAAGGCCTCGAGGTCCATCGCCGAGCTGGCACGCGCGGCCCACAGGCGGATGGTCGCGACGCTGCGCAGGTCGTGCCCCGGCACGCCGTTGTCGTAGGCCACGGCGATCACGTCCTCGGTGTCGACCCACTGGACGCCATCGTGCGGCTGCGCGACGAGCCGGCCGCCGAAGCGGACGCGGTAGGACAGCTCGGGGCGCATGAACTCCCACGGGTTGCCATCGACCAGCCAGTAGTCCGGCTCCTCGACCTGGCGGCCGTCGACGATGCGCTGCGAGAACATGCCGTACTCGTACCGGATGCCGTAGCCGATGCCCGGCAGGCCGAGCGTGGCGATCGAGTCGAGGAAGCAGGCGGCCAGGCGCCCCAGGCCGCCGTTGCCGAGGGCGGCGTCGTGCTCGATCTCGACCAGCGCGTCGAAGTCGGCGCCCAGCTCGGCACAGGCCTGCCGCACCGGCTCGTAGAGCCCGCTGGCGAGCAGCGCGTTCGTGAGCGCGCGGCCGGTCAGGAACTCCATCGACAGGTAGTAGACCCGCTTGAGGTTCTGCCGCCGCGCTTCCTGCACCGACTCGCGCCAGCGCTTGACGATGCGATCGCGCACCGCGTGGAAGACGGCGAACATCCAGTCGCGCTCGGTGGCGGACTCCGGGTCCTTGCCGACCGAATAGACGAGGCGCTCGAGGATGGAGTGGCGGATCGCTTCGACCGAGTTCCGGGGCGCCTCTTCGAGGGCCAGGTCGGGAAGCGGGAGTCTGGGTTCGTTCATGCGCGGGGTCCTCCGTGCAGGGGTTGGATCGAGCGATAGAGTGCCACGTAACGCGCGGCCGATTCGCTCCAGTCGAACCGCTGTTGCATGGCGTTGCGTTGCAGGCGGCGCCAGGTGGTCGCCGACGCATGGAGCTCGCAGGCCCGCCGGACGGCGCCCACGAGTCCTTGCGGCGAGAAGTCGTCGAACAGGATGCCGGTGGCGCGGCCTGCCTCCAGGGCGGCGGGCGTCGCGTCCACGATGGTGTCCGCGAGCCCGCCCACGCGGTGGGCGACCGGGATGGTCCCGTAGCGTAGCCCGTACAGCTGGGTGAGGCCGCAGGGCTCGAAGCGAGAGGGCACGAGGATCGCGTCGCAGCCGCCCATCACCCGATGCGCCAGTGGCTCGTCGTAGCCGCTCCGCGTGCAGACCTGGCCGGGGTGGCGCCGCGAAGCCCGAAGGAAGGCTTCCT
>DAIMZU010000008.1:0-18714 GCA_036733845.1 Ramlibacter sp. | reverse complement strand
GCGGCCGGGTTGAGGCCCCTGGGCAACAAATATCCGTTCGGCCTGAGAAGGGGAGAACGAGCCTACCCGGTCCCGCTTACTCGGTGATGTTGTTTTCCTTGATGAAGCGCGTCCAGGTCGTGATCTGCTTCTCGACGAAGGGCTTGAACACCTCCGGGCCGCCGGCGGTGATCTCGATGCCCTGCGCGCTGAGCTTCTGCGCGACATCGGGGCTGCGCAGCACGCGCGTCAATGCCTCGTTGAAGCGCCGCACGATGGCCGGATCGATCTTGGCCGGGCCGATCACGCCCCACCAGGCCGGCGCGTCGAAGCCGGGGAAGCCGCTTTCGGCAATGGTGGGTACATCGGGCATCTGCCGGGACCGCGTGCTGGTGCTGACCACCAGTGGCTTGACGCTGCCGTTGTCTGCGTGGGGCTTGACGAGGAAGAGCGATCCGATCACCAGCGGGACGTGGCCACCTGCCGCATCGCTCATGAGCGGGCCGCCGCCGCGGTAGGGCACGTGCGTCCAGTTGAAGCCGGCGGTCTTGGCGAGCGAGGCCATCGCAAGGTGGCCGAGGCTGCCGGCGCCGATGCTGCCGTAGCTGATGTTCTGCCTGCTGCGGGAGGCCTCGACCACACCGGCGAAGCTGGTATAGGGCGAGCCCTTGCTGGCCGCGAGCACCATGGGCGCGGTTCCGATGAGGTTGATGTGTTCGAGGTCGCGCAGGGTGTCGAAGGCCATGCTCGGCTTGAGCCCCGGGTTGACGCCATGCGTGTCGAACACCACGCCGAAGGTGTAGCCGTCCGGGGCGGCGCGGGCCACGGCGGCGGTGCCGATGACCCCCGAGGCGCCGCCGATGTTCTCGACCACCACGTTCTGGTTGAGCTGAGGGCGCAGGGCCTCGGCCAGGATGCGGGACACCTGGTCGACCGAGCCGCCCGGAGGAAACACGGCAATCAGCCGGATGGGCTTGGCCGCCGGCCACTCCTGGGCAAAGCCCGCGGTGGCCGACAGCGCGACCAGGGCGGCAACGAGGATCTTCTTCATGGGAGCTTCCTTCGATTCGTATCAGGACCTGAATCGTAAGAAAGCGCGCCCGGCGCCGCCAAGGGGGCAAGCCCTAAGCCCGACCGGTCACCCGCCCTGCAGGCGCTGGGGCTGCAGCTCACGGATGCGCTGCTCGTTGTAGTAGCCGCCGTACTCGGTGTAGCGCAGGAAGGGCTGGCCGCAATGCGTGCAGGTCCACAGCTCGCAGCGGTTGTAGGGATGGAGGTCCAGCGAGATGGGGGCCTCGGCCGACCAGGCGTCCACTCCGCGTGGACGCGGCGGCTCCTCGAGGGTCGGTTCGTCGTCGCCGGGCAGCCACAGTGCGCCCCGCGGCTCGAGCACGGAGGCGTCCGCCGTGATGGGAAACGACTCCCATCCCGGGCTTGCAAAAGGCCGGCAGGAGGCGCAGGGCGCCGACGGGCCCCGGGTGAGTGCAAGGGTACGGACCTGCTCCGGCGTGAGGCGTGCAAGCGGCGTGTGGGGGGAAGACATGGTGCGGTCACTGGATGAAGCCCGCAGCATAGCGGCTGTTCTGCCGCCGCCCGGCGCATTGCCACGCAGGCCCCTCGGTCCGCGCACGCGCGCATCCTCCCGCGTCCTACAGGTCAGACCCCGCTGAGGTTCGACCATGCCACATTGAACACGAGGGAGGACCGCCGCGGTGGTGCGCGAGCGGAACCTTTCGAGGACCCAGGGAGGCACCATGGACATGCAGGGCGAGTCGGGCGAGACGATCGGGCCGTACCGCGTGCTGCGGGAGATCGATGCGGATGCATCGGCAGGCTCAGCGGCCGCCAGCGTGCCGGCACCGCAGCGCGGCCGCATGCTCGAGGCCGTGGATTCCGCGACCGGCCAGCGCGTGGCGCTTCGACTGCGCCGCGACGCGCGAGCGCCTGCCTGCAGGGAATCGCAGGACTGCCTGCGCGCGCGCCTGCTGGCCGTGGCACGGCTGCGGCATCCGAACCTGGTCGCGGTCCAGGACGGAGGCTGGGCGAACGACGCCGCGTTCGAAGCCACCGAGTGGATCGAGGGTGCCGAGCCCTTGCGGGACTATCTCGCCCGCACGGGGCCCCTGCCCCTGTTCCAGCGGCTGGCCCTGGTCGTGCAGATGCTGTCGGCGCTGGCCTTCGCCCACGACAGCCGCCTCGCCCACGGCGCGCTGACCTGGGACGACCTCCTGGTCAGCCGGACTGGGCAACTGAAGGTCGGCGGCTTCGGATGGGCCGACTCCGCCGACCCCAGCCGGGACCTGCGGTCGGCGGCGGCCATTGCCGGGCAGCTCCTGCAGGGGGTTCCGCAGTATCCCGGCGGCGAGTCGGCCGGGATCACGGTTGGCCAGGGGGGATGCCCGCCGGCACTGGCGCAAGTCCTGGATGGGGTGATGTCCGCGCCGCCGGGGGCGGCTCTGCCGACCGCGGCGCAGCTGTCGGAGCAGTTGCAGGCGGCGTGCGGCAGGCCGGCGTGGAGCGGGGAACATGCACCGGCCGAAGCTGTTGCAGATGCGCCTGCCGAAGTATCCGCCGCGGTCCGCGCGCAAGGGGCGCCGGTCCGCGAGCCGGCGGGGTCGGTGCAGCCGACCGCCGCGCCGCCGACGCCGGTTGCCGTGCTGTCAAGCGCAGGTGCGCAGCGCATCGAGCTCGCCCTGGCGGCCTGCTGCCTCGCGATGGTGGCATGGGCGGCCAACCTGCTGGTTGGCGGGTCGCCCGATTCTGCGTCGATGCCGGCGCAGGCCGAACTCCGCGCCACTGTGGAGCTGCCGGCGCCCGCACCGGCCCGCCTGCAGCCTGCGGTTCCGGCTGCGGCCGCGTCGCTCGTGCCGCTGGCACCGGCCGCGGCGCTGCCCGCCGTCGCCGACGTGCCCGCGCCGAGCGAGCCGCCGCAATCAGCGAACGGGCCGCGCCACGTGCAGGACGCGGTGGGGCTCCCATCCGCGGACCCGTCCACCAACGTGCCGCCATCTGCCCATCCTCCCGCCGGTGCGGACCGCCGCATTCGCCCGCCGGCGCCCGTCGCGCAGGCGTCGCCGGCCCCTCTCGCGCGGCACGTCCGCGACACGATGCCGAGCAAGCCCGCCGCGCGCATCGTCGGGCGGACATCGGGCCCCGAATGGCGTTGCCAGCATGGCCTGGCACTGACACGTGACCTGTGCGTGGCCCTTTACTGCCAGGCTTCCGAATACCGGCGCACGCCCTCCTGCATGCGGCTGCATGCGCAGGGGCGGCGCGGCACCGGAGTGGATGCGCAGGGCGGCACCTGAGACGGCGCCGTACTAGACGCTCGCCTCGCGCACTGCAGGTGGGTCACCGGTCTGTGCCAGCGCGGCCAGCAGCGCCGAGGAATCCACCGGCTTGACCAGGTGGTGCCCGAAGCCCGCGCGCCTGGAGCGCTCGCGGTCGGACTCCTGGCCGTAGCCAGTGAGCGCGATGAGGGTCGCCGAAGCCTTGCCCGGCAGCGCACGCAGCCGTCCGGCCAGTTCGATGCCATCCATGCCGGGCAGGCCGATGTCGAGGATGAAGGCGTCCACCGCACGATCCCGGGCCAGTGAAAGCGCGCTGGACGCGTCGTGCGCGACGGTGACCTCGTGCCCCTCGAATTCCAGCAGGCTGGCGAGCGTCTGCGCGGCATCGACGTTGTCGTCCACCACCATCAGCCGGCGTGGACCCGGCGCCGCCGCAGTCGTGGGGCGCGGAACCGCCGCAGGCATCGCCTCGCGCGGCAGAAGCGGGAGCCAGACCTCGAAGGTGGCGCCCTGGTTGGCGCCGGCGCTGTGCGCCTCGATGTGCCCGCCATGCAGCTCGACCAGGCGCCGCACCAGCGGCAAGCCCAGTCCCAGGCCGCCTGCGGAGCGGTCGGGCAGGCGCGGGCTTTGCGAGAACAGCTCGAACATCTCGGGCATGAATTCCGGGTCGATGCCGCAGCCGTCGTCCTGGACCTGCACGCGCACGCCATCCGGGACCTCTGTCGCGGTGATCCGGATGTGACCGCCGTCCGGCGTGTACTTGCAGGCGTTGTGCAGGAGGTTGCCGAAAACCTGCACCAGCCGCGCCGCGTCGCCATCGACCCAGAGCGGATGATCCGTGAGGCGCAGGTCCAGCGCGTGGCGATGCGCTTCGACCTGGGGCTGCAGCTGGTCCACCGCGGCGGTGAGGGTGTCGCGCAGGTCCACCGGCGCCCGGTCGAGCGTGACCAGTCCGCGCGTGACACGCGAGACGTCCAGCAGGTCGTCCACGAGCTTTCGCATGTGGTGCGCCTGCCGTCCGATCACCTCGGCCGTGCGGGCGATCTGCGGGTCGCGCTGCCCGCGAAGGCGCAGCAGTTCCGCGCCGGTGGCAATAGGTGCCAGCGGGTTGCGCAGCTCGTGCGCCAGCATGGCCAGGAACTCGTCCTTGCGGCGGTCGGCCGTGCGCAGCGCCTGCGCCAGGGATTCGAGCTTTCGGCCTTCAGCCGCCAGGCTGTCATTCTGTCCCTTGAGGCGGTCGAGCATTTCGTTGATCGATGCGGACAGGCTGGCTACTTCGGCGCTGGTGCCTTGCGGCGCGCGCTCACCGTCCGTTGCGCCGCCCACCACCCGGCGCGAGAAGCCTTCCAGTTCGGACAGGTCGCGCGTGAGCCGCTGCGCAAGGTGCTTGCCGGCCATCAGGACCGCCAGGAACATGGCTACGGCAATCAGCAGGGATACGAACTGAAGCTGCAGGGGGGATCCGGTGTCCAGGCGGACGCGCGGGTCGCCCGTGACCCGCAGCGCGAGCGCCTTGTAGGGGTCGGGAAGAGGTGGCCAGGCGGTGGAATCCGCCAGCCGTGCCGGATCCTCCGAACCCCACTGCAGTTCCAGGCCCGGCGCCAGCGGGATGTTCTCGAGAGCGAGCTTGTAGAAGACGGCGCCTTCCGGCGATGCCGTGCGCGAATACCGCAGTGGCTCCAGCGAGACGAGTTGCGGGCTCTCGGAGGCCGACCCGGGGAAGACCCGTGCCGAGCGCCGCCCGGCGGCGAGTTCGTTGCGCAGCCAGTCCATCTGCGCCTCGTTGCCGTCCCAGGCCCCGTTGCTGGCGATCTCCTGGCCCTGGAAGTCGGTGAACAGCAGCTGGACCGGAATCCCATCGATCTGCCGGATGCTGTTGAGGTAAGGAACGAGGTAGGTTTCCTTGCCCGCGCTGTCGACCAGGGCGGTCGCCAGGATGGTGCTGGTGCCCAGCTCGGCCATCCGCCCGGCGAGCTCATTGAGCGCGGCCCCGACCCGTTCGGCATTGAACTGCCGCTCGAGCACGCGAACGCTCTGCTCGGCCTGCGCCTGCTGACGCGCACTCAGCACCGAGGAGATGATGCTCACGAGCAGGACGGCGCCCGCCGCCAGCGCAGCACTGGCCAGCGCGAAGCGGCTGGCGAGCGAGCGAGGCGCGGTGGGCCGATTCACCGGCCGGCCTTGCCGACGGGAACGAGCACGCCGTCCTCGCGGTAGCGGGCCATGAGCAGCTGCTCCGGACCGAGTGCCTCGTGTCGTGCCGGCGTGAACGGGGGCGCATACCGGCGCACGAGCCCATCGTGCAGCGGCACCCGCTCGAGCGCGTCGCGCACCGCTGCGCGATCGGTGGTGCCGGCCAGCCGGATGGCTTTGGCCAGGATGTGCATCATGTCGTAGGCATGCGCCACGCCGACCGGGCTGTCGATGTCCTCGATGCGCTGCGCGGCGCCGATGCGGCGGGCGGTCGCCATGAACGGTTCCAGCGCAGACTGTCGCGCGTTGAAGAAGCTGAAGGTCTGGATCACGCTGAAGTCCACCTGCTGCAGGGCGGGGCCCGCCTCCCGGAAGAATCGTCCGCCCGTGACGCCCCAGTGGCTGATGATCGGTATGCGTTCCGACTGCGGAAGCGCCGCCACCTCGCGCACGAGCAGCGCGCCTTCGTCGTCGTTCGCGACGATGATGACGGCCTGTGCGCCGGCCGCGCGCAGCTTCCGGTACTTGTCGACCAGCGACTTCTCCTGCCAGTTGTACCAGGCCGTCTGCACGATGGCGGGTTCGCGGTTGCGCAAGGCGTACTCCTGCGCGGCTTCGAGGTTGCTGCGGCCCCAGGAGGTGTTGGTCAGCAGCAGGCCCACCTTCTTCAATCCGCGATCGCTGGCGCTCTGCAGCATGAAGGGCATCGCCAGGCTGTCGCGCAGCGACAGGCGAAAGACATAGTTCGGCTGGCTGCCGTTGTCCACGATGGCGGTGGCCGAGGACCAGACCGCCAGGAAGGGAAGGCGGGCCTCCCGCAGCAGGGGAAGCTGCTCGATGATCACGGGGCTGAAGCGTCCACCGAACACCGCCACCACCTGCGGCATGGCGGCGAATTCGCGGATGTTGGCGATGCCGCGGGCGGCGATCGAGCGATGGTCCTTGGTGGCCACTTCGACCCTGCGCCCATTGAGCAGGCCGCCGGACGCGTTGATCTCCTCGACGGCCACGCGCACCCCCATTTCGATGGCCTGCGCGGAGGTGCTGTTGAGAAGTCCGAACTCGCCATCGATTCCGACGACGATGGGCTGGGCAGACGCGCGTGGAGCCACCAGGAGAAGGAGGCCCGCAAGTGCGAGCGAAAAGACGGTGGCGATGCGAAGAAACGACGGATGCGACAGCATGAACTTCCTTGTGTGCGCCGCTGGCCGGGAAGTCGCAGCGCCGGATTCATTCCGGCAGTGTAAACACTGACTGCAATCGCCCCAATGGCTCGGGTTTTTCGTCACAATGGATTCCGCAAACGACAGTAAAAAAACGGGAGCCAGGGAGAACACGCGAATGGCCACGAGTCTCGACACTTCTGCTCAGCAGCAGCCGATACCGATCATCTCGTACCACCAGATTGACCCGCGTCCGCCGAAGGGCACGATGTGGCGCGAACTGGTCACGCCGCCCGATCGCTTCCGGCAAGAGATGCGCGCGCTCGCGCGCCGTGGCTGGCGCTGCCTGTCCATGCGTGAGCTCCAGCCCTACCTGCGTGGCGAACGTCGAGGCAAGGTGGTCGGCCTGACCTTCGACGACGGCTTCCTGAACAACATGCAGGCCCTGCCGATCCTGCAGGAGTTCGGTTTCACCGCGACCCTGTTCGCCATTCCCGGGCTCCTGGGCGGCATTAACGAGTGGGACCGGCCGGCCGGCATCCAGCTCAAGCCACTGATGCAGGTCGAACACTTGCAGGCCTGGCTGGCGGCTGGCATGGAGATCGGCTCGCACACCTACAACCATGTCGACCTCACCGAGTGTGACGCGCAGCAGGCGCACCACGAGATCGACGGGAGCCGACGCGCGCTCGAAAGCCTGCTCGGTTGCGCCATCGAGAGCTTCTGCTTTCCGTACGGCCGCCTGCGCGACGAGCACATCGACATGGTTCGCGCGGCGCACTACACCAGTGCCTGCACCTGCGAGATGCGTCGCGTGCAGCCGGGCACCGACATGCTGCGCCTTCCGCGCATCACCGCCTGGTCGACATCGCCGATCCCGCTGTTTCTGGCGCGGGTCGCGACGCCGCTCGAAGACTGGCGCCGCGATCTTCGGGCAGTGCTCAGGCCTTCGAACGTGCCCGTGCTGCCGGTCCCCGAAGACGCCGCGTCGCCGAAGCTGCCGAAGGGTGCGCAAGGCGCGGGGTCGTAGCGGCCTGCCGCCGGCGCGGACGGCACCCTGGGCCGTCCCCCCGTCACCCCGATGTTTACCTAACCCTGGCGCAGCGCGCGAAGGCGCCTGACCCAGGGACGCAGCGGCGCAAGCCAGGCGCTGCCGCGTAGTTGCCGGAGCGCGCCCTTTCGCATGCCCTGCACCGCGGTCACCACCGACGGCCGCGTGACCCATCCCTCGGCCAGCGGCACATGGATGTCCGCGAAGCTGCTCTTGTAGGCGTCCTCGCCCTTGCCGAGGTCCAGCCGCACGCAGCCCTCGGACGCCGCGGCGTCGGCCACATGCATGAGCAACTGCGCGCCCGGCGAATACTTCGCGTGTTCATGGGCGTAGACGGGGAACCACCAGTGCCATTCGCGGGACGATCGCATGCCCAGGTGGGCGGCCACCAGTTCGTCGCCGGCCCACAAGGCGGACAGCCGCCCGGCAAAGTGCGGAGTCTGCGTCGCGAGGACCTGCTCGACCAGCGCGCGCGGCCAGTCCCACGAAAAGAAATCCGGCACGCCGGTCCGGCGGCATTGCTGCGACTTCTGCCGCAGCACGAACGCGTACACCGCCGGGTCGGTGACATGCGCCTCGAAGCGCAAGGGCCCGAGTTCCCGCGCCATCTTGCGCGCCTTGCGGTCCAGCTCTTCCACCCGGCGGCTGGCCTTGACCCGCGCGGCCTTCCATGCCGCGAAGCCGTGGCCCAGGTCCAGGCCCGGCGAATCGGCCTGGCGTGCGCCGGCAGGCGCCTGCGTCCAGGGCAGGTGGTCGTACTGCCAGTAGGCGAGGCCGGTGGCCTTCAGCAGCCCATGCCAGTCCCAGCGGGTGTCGGGCGCGCAGATCATGCCGTGGTGGTCCGACAGGCCGCCCCCTGCGGGCTCGCCCATGCCCCAGCGTCCCTGGTAAGGGAAGAACCCGAGGACCTGGCCGGCTTCCTCGAGCATCGCGATTCGCACGCCCGCACGCGCACCCGCCGCGGCCAGCGTGAACTCGGGGAGGAAGCAGGGACTGTCCAGCGCGGGATTGACCTGTTGCAGCGCGCGCCAGCGCGCCTGCAAGCGCGCATCGAGTTCCCGGGGTGTGATCACCCGCATCTTCATCGGCCAGCCTCCCTGCCTTCGCCGCCACGGTGCGGCCGGCTCATCATGCGGCCTGCGGCCGCGCCAGGGGCGGCACTGTGAGCAGGTGTAACCCCGGGCTCAGGGATGCACCTCCTGCCAGCGGGTGCGATCGTCCGCATGGCGTGACCACCAGCGCCTGCGCTCGGTCAGGCGTTCGAAGGGGAACAGGTTGCCCAGCGCACCGCCGATCGAGGTGACGCTGTTGACCGAGCGCCAGGCTTCCAGCGCGAATTCCTGGACGACGCGCCGCTCGCTGACCTCACGGCCTTCGTCGATCCTGGACAGCGCATGCATGACATACAGGCCGGCCAGCGCGGACATCGCGAACAGGAACTCCCAGTGCGCGAAGGTCAGCAGCGACCGCTCGCCCGCGCCGCGCGAGCCGAACCAGCGCAGCACGGCCGACACCTCGAACGCCTGCAGCGCCTGGGCGAGCGCGCCCGCGGCGATCGGTGCCAGGCCGCCTGCCACGGCGCTCACGAGTCCGATCGACGCCAGGTACGCCGTGCCCTGTCCCTGGGGCGCCAGCTTGAGGCCGAGGTTTCCCAGGGCCAGGCCGATGCCGCCGGTGGCGACGCCGAGCACGAGGTGGATGGCCGCCAGCAGCGCGAGCTGGGCCCCAGGATCCGAAACGACATCGATGAACACCAGTCCCAGGATGCTGGCGAAGTGGACGGGCAGGACCACCGCGAGCACCGCCTTGTTCGACAGGCGCTGCGACAGCCGGCCCCACAGGTAGAGCGTCAGGGCGTTGGCCAGCTGGCTGCCCACCCACAAGGCGGTCACCAGGCCCACCGGGTACTGGCGCTGCTCGATCAGGTACACGGCGATGAATGGAGCCGCGAGGTTGGACGCCATCGCCCAGGCCCCGAGGAAGAGCAGCAATCGACGGAAGTTGCGGTCGCCGAAGGGCGCCATCAGCCGCTCGCTGATGCGCACGGCGGGGCCCGCTGCCAGCATCTGAGGCTCGGGCGCGCGCGCGAGGTACCCTGAGCTGGCGAAGCCCGCCAGCGCCGCAAGCACGAACGCAACCGAGTAGGCCTGCATCAGCCGGTCCAGGCGGACGCCCTGGTCGACCAGCAGGCCTGCGGCAAGGGTGCCCGCGCAGGCCACGAGGGTGCCGGCCAGCAGCCGGCGGGCGAAGAAATTACCGAACTGATGAGGCGGAATCAGCTGGTGCAGCCACGAGTTCACCGCGCAGGCCCCGACGGCACCGAGCAGCGAGATCAGCACCTGCGCCCCCAGCAGCCCCGCCAGCGCCACGCCGGGGCTGGCCATGAAAGGCAGCACCGCCATCAGCAGTACCACGACCCGGGCAGCGGTGATCGCGACAACGGCCACCCGCTTGCGCTGCATGAGCTTCTCGATGAGCACGGTCGCGGGCAGTTGCGCGGCCTGGGCCAGGAAGGGAATGGCCGCGAGCAGCCCCACCTGCACCGGGGTCGCGCCCAGCGCCAGGGCGAAGGCCACCAGGATCACGCCACCGGCGAACGAGCCGGAAAGGCTGGCCCAGGCCAGGTCGCGTACGAGCGCACGCTGGCCGGTTTCGAGGCGTTCGGGGGAGACATGGGGAAGGGGAAGGAGCATCGGAGAAGGAAGCGGTCGCGCTCTGCTGCGCGGCCGTGCATGATGCGTTTCGCGGCCGGCCCGCATTGTCGGATCAGGCCGCGTCCGGGCTCTGCGGCGTCATGCCACGCGACCCGTCGGCGCGATGGACTGTCCAGGCAGGCCGGTCGGCGGTGCTCGCCGGCGATCAGCCGCCCAGCCGGAACGCCGAAGGGCTCTTGCCGGTATGGTCGCGGAAGAGCCGGCTGAAATGCGAAGGGTTGCCGAAGCCCCAGGACAGGGCGATATCGGTGATCGGACGCGCGTGCGGCCCCGACTGCTGCAGGTCGCGGATGCAGGCTTCCAGCCGCAGGCGCTGGATGTGGGCGGCGATGGACTCGCCCTCGCCGCCGAAAGCGTTGTAGAGGTGCCGGCGGCTGCAGTTGAGGGCGCGCGCAATGCTGTCCACCGACAGGTTCGGGTCGCGCAGGTGCTGGCGGACATAGGCCTGGATGCGGTCGCGCAAGGCTTCGCGCTGCGTGACCGCCGTCTCCTGGCCGGCGGCTTCCAGCAGGGACAGCTGCACGAGGTTCTTGATCAGGTCGCCCGCGCCCTGCGCGGCGGCGTCGCTCATGTGCGGCAGTTCCTGGTAGGTGTTGCGCATGGCCTCGAGCGCCACGCGCGAGATGCCGCTGGCGCCGAGCGGCCGCGCCATCAGTGCGTCCAGGCGCAGGTTCCGTTCGGACACCGCGTCGCGGGGCACCATGACGATCAGGTGGTCGACGCGGGCCGGATTGGCGATCTCGTAGCTGCCCGTGGTGTCGTAGATCACCCAGTGGCCGTCGCGGGCGCAGGCTTCGCGGCCGTGCTGCGAGACGCTGGCGCTGCCCTGCCAGGGCGCCACGATCTTCAGGTAGGCGCGGTCCCCGCCGCGCGCAAGCGACGCGGTCTTCAGGACACGGTGCCGGTTGGCCTCCAGGCGCGTGAGGATGACGTCGCCGGCCTGCGAGGCCAGCATGCGCCCGTCGAAGTCGGTGTCGCCATACAGGTCCGAGTGCAGCCCGGCGAAGTGCCGCGACACCCACTCGCACCATTGGCCCGCTCGGTCGCGCGGCGACACATCGTCGGTGGTCAGGAGGGTGCTCGCGGGCATGGGTCAGGGCGCGGTTCGCGGCAGGAAGTGTTTTTCATTATCGGCGGGGCAGCACCCGTCCCGCCAGTCCAGGGGTTTTGGGGAAAACCCGCGGGTCCGTGCACGCGATCGCAAGCGATAAGTTCGCGGCCAGCAAAGCTGGCGTGCGCGAGCGCGCCTACGATCCCGCACCACACCCTGCAACCGAGTGGAGACAAGCATGGTCGAACGAATCCTGCCAAAGAACCGCCGCCAGTTCATCCAGGGCGCCGCCGCCGCGGTCGGCGCCCTGTCGGTGGCCCCCAGCCTCATGGCGCAGAACGCGCCGGTGCGCGTGGGCTACGCCATTGCCCGCACCGGTCCCTGGACCGGCGGCGCCCAGGTCAGCCAGGAGCCGAACTACCTGCTCTGGGCCGACCAGCAGAACGCCGCGGGCGGCCTGGACATCAAGGGCGTGCGCCGCCGCATCGAGCTGATCAGCTCGGACGACCGCAGCGACATGGAAACCGTGGTGCGCACCTATGAGAAGCTCATGGGCAGCGACAAGGTCGACCTGGTCCTGCCGCCCTGGGGCAGCAACGCCAACTTCGCGGTCGCGCCGCTGGCCAACCGCTTCGGCTACCCCTTCCTGGCCCCCACCGCGCTGTCACGCCGGCTGGTGGAGATGAAGCTGCCGTACTTCTTCCTGCTGCTGCAGCAGCCCAAGTCCATGTGCGATGCGCTCGTGGACATGCTCAAGGCCAATGGCTGCAAGACCGCTGCGGTGGTCTACGTGGACGACCTGTTCGGGCTGGAGAACTATGCTGCCCTGAAGGTCGCCATCCAGGGCAGCGGCATCCAGCTGGTGCAGGAGACCAGCTACCCGGGTGGCGTGAAGGACCTCTCGCCCACCCTGCGTTCCATCAAGGACCGCAACCCTGATGCCTTCATCGGGTTCACCTACCCGCCCGACACCATCCTGGCCAGCCGCCAGGCCAAGGAGATCGGCTTCAACCCGCGCTTCTTCTATGCGTCGGTGGGCACGGCCTTCCAGCTCTATCGCAACGTGATGACGCCGGCCGGCGCCGAGGGCGTGCTCGGCATGGGCTCGTGGAATGCCAAGACCAGCCCCGGGGCCAAGGCCTACTTCGATGCGCACGTGGCCAAGTTCGGTCCGCAGAAGGAGCCCGATCGCTGGGCCAGCGGCCACGCCTGGGCCGGCCTGGAGATCCTGACGAGCGCCTGCAAGCAGGTGGGCCTGGACCGCAAGGCCATCCGTGACTACGTGGCCAACACCACCCACAAGACCATCATCGGCGACGTCAAGTTCACCGGCAGCGAGAACACCGCCACGCCGGGCACCGTCGGCCAGTGGCAGAAGGGCGAGTTCGAGGTCGTGTGGCCGCCGAAGGTGGCGACCGCCAAGCTGGTGACCCAGAAGCCGAACTGGTCCTGACGCGCCCATCTTCCTTCCGGGGAACGCAGCCGGGTGCCGCAGCGGGTGACCGCGCGGCCCGGATCGCGTTCCCGTTCGAACCCCTGACCCATGTCCTTTGGCGCCTGGCTTGAACTCATCACCTCCGGGCTGATCACCGGCGGCATCTACGCGCTCGTCGCGCTCGGCCTGAACCTCCAGTACGGGCTCATGCGCATCCTGAACATCGCGCATGGCGAGTTCCTGATGGTCGGCGCCTTCCTGACCTGGATGGTGCAGACGCAGTTCGGCATCAGCCCGCTCGTGATGGTGCCTGTTTCCTTCGTGCTGCTGATGGCGCTGGGCATGGCCATCCATTTCCTGTGCTTCCGCCGGCTCACTGCGACCTCGCCCAACCTCGACATCTTCGAGGCGCGCGGGCTGATGGTGGCCTTCGGGCTCATGTTCCTGGTGCAGAACCTGGTCAACTGGGTGTGGGGTGGCGACCTGCGCGGCTACGACTACCTCACCGAGCCGGTGCGCCTGGGCGGCGCGCAGTTCGCTGCCAACAAGCTGCTGGTCTTCGCGCTCGCGCTGCTGTTCGCCGGCGCGATGATCGCGCTGCTGCGCATGACCCTGCTGGGCAAGGGCGTGCGCGCGCTCATGCAGTCGCCGGTGGGTGCGCAGCTCATGGGCATCAACACCCGCGTGCTGCATCCGCTGATGTTCGGCCTGGGCCTCGGCCTGTCGGGCATCGCCGGGGCCCTGCTGTCCATGGCCTACACCATCTCGCCGTCCATGGGCGAGCCCTACACGGTCACCGCGCTGATCGTCATCACGCTGGGCGGCTTCGGCAGCATGGGCGGCGCCCTCGCTGGCGGGTTGCTGCTGGGCGTGGTCGAGGCGCTCGGCATGCATTTCACCAACCCGTCCCTCAAGGCGCTGCTGTCCTACGGCGTGTTCATCGCCGTGCTCCTGCTGCGCCCCGAAGGACTGTTCACCCGCCGGACGCGCAAGGCATGAGCACGCCACGTCCGCCCGAAGGTTTCCAATGAGCTCCCGGCAATTCCTCGTTCGCGACCTGCTCGTGCTGTTCGGCCTGGCCGGCTGGGCGCTGGCCATTCCGTACTGGGGCAGCGAGTTCACGGTGTCGCTGACGCTCACCTGCCTGATGTATGTGACGCTGTCGTCCAGCTGGGCGCTGTTCTGCGGCTTCTCGCGCTACCTCTCGCTGGCCACGGCCGCCTTCTTCGGCATCGGCGCCTACACCTGCGCGCTCACGCTGGAGAGCCTGGGCTGGACGCAGGCCATCCTGCTGGGCGCCGCGCTGGCCGCCCTGGTGGCCGGCGTGATGGGCGCGGCGGTGCTGCACCTTCGGGGCACCTACTTCGCCGTGCTCACCTTCGGCATGACCGAGCTGATCCGCCACGCGGTGACCTACTTCGAGAAGAGCGTCACCGGAACGGTCGGCCGCGTGCTCACCGTCATGCCCGAGCGCGACACCATCTACGGCACCGTGCTGCTGCTGGCCGTGGCCGCGGTGGGCGTGTCCATCGTGGTCCGCCGCACGCGCTTCGGGCTGGCCCTGGCGGGCATCGGCGCCGACGAGCAGCGCGCCCAGACGCTCGGCGTGAACACGCGCTGGGTGAAGCTCGCCGGCTTCATGATGACGGCCGCCTTCGCCGGCGCCGTGGGCGCGGCCATGTCCGTGCGCTGGACCTACATCGACCCGCACACCGTGTTCAATCCCTTCATCGGCTTCCAGACGGTGCTGATCGCGCTGATCGGCGGTGCGCTCACCCTCTGGGGCCCGCTCATCGCCGCCATCGTGTTCAGCCTGCTGGCCGAGACCTTGCGGCTGCAGGCCCCGCAGATCTACATGATGACGCTGGGGCTGCTGCTGATCCTGTCGGTGCTCTACCTGCCCGGCGGGCTCGCGTCGGTGCGCACCGACACGCTGCGCCTGTGGTGGAACGACACCCGCGCCTGGTGGAAGCATCGCCGCTACGAATGGAGCGGCGACAAGGCACGCGACAAGCAGCGTGCGCGGGAGCGCCGCCTTGCCTGACCGGCTTCTCGCCCCCATGGCCAGCCTGGTGGCGCCCGGCGCTGCCGCCCAGTCCGGTGGAAGCGCGGCGCCCTCCGGCCGCCCCGTGATCCTGGATGCGCAGGACATCACCGTCCGCTTCGGCGGCCTGGTGGCCGTGGACGCGGTCAGCGCGCGCTTCCATCCCGGCGAACTCGTGGGCATCATCGGTCCCAACGGCGCCGGCAAGACCACCTTCTTCAACGCGATCTCGGGCGTGCAGGTCCCCACCAGCGGGCGGCTGCTGGTGGGCGGCGACGCCCTGACCGGCCGGGCGCCGCACACCTTCGCCGCCCACGGCCTCGCACGCACCTTCCAGACGCCGCGCGTGTTCGCGGACATGCCGGTGGCGGCCAACATCGAGTTCGGCCTCAAGTTCGCCGGGCGCCGGCCTCGCAAGTACTGGCTGTGGGGTGACGAGCAGGGCGTGCCCTGGACCTTGCGCGATGCGACGCGGATCCTGCAGCTGATCGGGCTGTCGCAGCAGGCGGATCTGCCCGCATCCGCGATCACCCCCTCGCAGCAGCGGCTGCTCGAGATCGGCATGGCCCTGGCCACGCGGCCCCGCCTGCTGCTGCTCGACGAAGTGGCGGCTGGGCTGACCGAAGCCGAGATCGAGGAGATGGCCCGCCTGATCCGCCGCCTGCGGGACGAACTGGACCTGACCGTGGTCTGGATCGAGCACGCGGTGCGCACGCTGCTGCGGCATGTCGAGCGCGTGATCGTGCTGCACCAGGGCCGCAAGATCGCCGATGCGACGCCTGCCGAGGTCGTGCGCGATCCGCTGGTGATCGAGGCCTACCTCGGCGACGAGATGACGGAGTCCGCATGATGTACTGGAGTGACCAGCCTTTCGTGCACGGCGGCGGGCAGCGGCCTGCCCGGCTGAAGGTCAAGGGCCTGTGCGCCGGCTACGGAGGCTTCCTCGTGCTGCGGGACATCGGCTTCGAGCTCAAGCCGGGGCTCACTGTCATCCTGGGGCCGAACGGTGCTGGCAAGAGCACGCTGCTGCGCGCGCTCAACGGGCTGATCCCGCGAGCCGGCGAGGTGCTGCTCGACGGCGAAGACCTGCCCGAGAAGACGCACGAGATCGTGCGCGCGGGTGTTGCGCTGGTTCCCGAAGGGCGGCAGCTGTTCGGCCAGATGACCGTGGCCGAGAACCTCGAGCTCGGCGGCTGGCTGCTGCCGCGCGACGTGCGCCAGGACCGGGTGCGGCAGGTGATGCAGGACTTCCCCAAGCTGCGCGAGCGCGCGCAGCAGCTGGCCGGCACCATGAGCGGCGGCGAGCAGCAGATGGTGGCCGTGGCACGCGCCATGGTCAGCGCGCCGCGGCTGCTGATGCTCGATGAGCCCTCGCTGGGACTGGCGCCGCGCATGGTCGACGAATTGCTCGCGATCGCCCGGCGCATCGCCGACGCCGGCACCACGGTGTTGATGGTCGAACAGAACGTCAAGAAGGCCCTGGCCGTTGCCGACCGGGGCCATGTGCTCGAACGCGGCAGCCTGGTTGCCAGCGGCCCGGCCCGACTGCTCGCGCGCAGCGCCGTGGTGCTGGAAGCCTACCTCGGCAGCCCCTCGGCCGAGACCTCGAGCGCCGGTGATGCAGTCTCCCGCCGCCCGCGCTCGCCAGCCGCCGAGCGCGTGACCTGACCCCTCCCCCGCAGCGAATCGCCGCACCCTCTTGCCTCAAAGGAGACATCCATGTCCGACATGTCCATGCTGATCAACGGCCTGAAAGTCACGGCCGAGAAGAACGCGACCTTCGAGCGCCGCAATCCCCTCGACGGCACCGTCGCCACACGCGCGCCCGCAGCCTCGGCGGCAGATGCCATCATGGCCGTGGAAGCGGCCGCCGAGGCCTTCCGCACCTGGAGCGAAACCGGCCCGAGCGAGCGGCGCGGCCTGCTGCTCAAGGCCGCGGAGAAGCTCGAAGCCAAGCTGCCGCAGTTCGTCGAGGCGGTGGCTGCCGAGACCGGCGGCACCGGCATGTGGGCCGGCTTCAACGTCATGCTCGCCGCGGGCATGATTCGAGAAGCCGCATCGCTGACCACGCAGATCGCCGGCGAGGTCATTCCATCGGACGTGCCGGGGTCGCTGGCCATGGGCATCCGCCAGCCCGCCGGCGTCGTGCTCGGCATCGCGCCATGGAACGCGCCCATCATCCTGGGCGTGCGCGCCATCGCCACCCCCCTGGCCTGCGGCAACACGGTGGTGCTCAAGGGCAGCGAGAACTGCCCCCGCACCCACCAGCTGATCATCGAGGCCTTCCAGGACGCAGGCCTGCCCGCAGGCGTTGTCAACTACATCACCAACGCGCCCGCGGTTGCCGGGGCCGTGGTCGAGGCCATGGTTTCGCACCCGGCGGTGCGGCGGGTGAACTTCACCGGCTCGACGCGGGTGGGGCGGATCATCGCGCAGACCTGCGCGCGCTACCTCAAGCCCGCCGTGCTGGAACTGGGCGGCAAGGCGCCGCTCGTGGTGCTCGACGACGCCGACCTCGATGACGCCGTCAATGCCGCGGCCTTCGGCGCCTTCGCCAACAGTGGCCAGATCTGCATGAGCACCGAGCGCATCATCGTCGACGAAAAAGTCGCCGACGAGTTCGTGCGCAAGTTCGTGGCCAAGGCCAAGTCGCTGCCCCTCGGCGACCCCCGCAAGCCCGAGCCCTGCGTGCTCGGAAGTGTGATCGGCATGCCCACGGTGGAGCACTGCAACGCGCTGATCGAAGACGCGCTCGCCAAGGGCGCCAAGCTCGCCTGCGGCAGCAAGGCCGACAGCACACTCATGCCGGCCACCATCCTGGACCATGTGACGCCTGCCATGCGCATCTATCACGAGGAAAGCTTCGGACCCGTCAAGCCCATCGTGCGCGTGCGCGGCGTGGAAGAGGCCATCGCCTGCGCCAATGACAGCGAATACGGCCTGTCGGCAGCGGTCTTCGGCCGCGACATCGCCCGGGCCATCAACGTCGCCCGCAAGATCGACTCCGGCATCTGCCACGTCAACGCGCCGACGGTGCACGACGAGGCCCAGATGCCCTTCGGCGGCGTCAAGGGCAGCGGCTACGGCCGCTTCGGTGGCGGCGCCGGCGTGGCCGAATTCACGGAGCTGCGCTGGATCACCGTGCAGACGCAGCCGCGGCACTATCCGTTCTGAAGGCGGGGTCCGGAATGCAAAGTGCGCAAAGGGCTTTTTCGCGTCCTTTGCGTCTCCTTCGCGACCTTTGCGTTCCGGCTGTCCGCTCCCGGCCGCGGACTTACCCCCAGCGCCTGTGGTCTAGGCTGTGGATAGTTCTAGGGAAAACCCTCAGAAGCCGCGCCACGCCTGGGGTTCAAGGCCCATGCTCAAGGATTGGGCAGTGGGCGCAGCACGGCCTGTAGTCACGCGCCGACAGGCGCCGGCGGCCTGCGCCGAAAGCCGTGGCGGCGCGGCGGGGACAGCATGGGGTTCCCTCGCGAGGAGCCGCCATGCCCACCGACACGACACCCGATCCGCGCAAGATGACCCGCGCGCCCGATCCGCCGGAATTCATCCAGCCGGAGGAAGACATCATGCCCCCCGAGGAGGCGCGCGAGGTCCGCGGCCACGATGCCTCGGCCGGCGAGCCTGACATCGCCGCCCGTCCCGCCTTGCCCGACCGTGCACCGCCGTCCGCAGCCGATCTCGAGGACGAGGAGGCCGACCCCGTGGGCAGCGACCAGCCCTCTTTGGCCGAGCGCCTGCGGTCGGATTCGGAGTTGCAGCGTGGCTGAGGGTCTTGTCGCCCACCCCGGTGA
>DAIMZU010000007.1:0-20509 GCA_036733845.1 Ramlibacter sp. | reverse complement strand
GGCCGTATCTTTGCCATACCTCTATTCACAAATTACAGAAAACTCCATGAAAGCACTATTGCTATCGACTTTAGCCTTTTCAGCTTCGATTGTCCTAAGTTGCAATAAGACGGAGTCACTTTCTCACGACCACATGGACATGTATGCTGACTTCGCCGATTCAATCGGCATGGCCTTAGCCGCCGATGGCGAGCCACTGCCGGATAATGGCACACTTTTTACAAGAGCAGAACTGAGCTCTAAAACCATAGACGGACGGCCTGGGCGCGCACCCTCTTCGGGCATCTCTAACAGCGCCAAATTCCTTGGAACTAACCCGTTCAATATCAGCGGGTCATTCTTGGGAAGAACCTTCCTTGAGAGTTCGTCCAACATACAGGCGCCTGATCAGCTAGTTGGCCACATCTATGAGCGAAGAAAGATAATTGGTCGGCCCGATCGATATCGGCCTTTTACAAGCATTTCTCTGCTTCGAGTTACACCCAAAGTCGCCTTAATTGACTTCGAACACGCCACCGACCGCTTAGAGACTAATTCGGGGGCGGAGATATCTATTCCGTTCTTTGAGGTGAAGTCCGAGAAGAACTCACTCTTTGAAATGAAACTCGTGGACTTTATGTCATGCTCAGTTCAGGGGGGTAGCGAACGGTCTAACTACGACTCATTGAAGCTTGCCACACTGGCACGCTCGCTCATACAAAATGAGGATCCTGATGTATCAATAGATGATTTATTTGTGCTTGACCATGTCACATACACCCTTGCAACACTAGAGCGCTATACGAGCGTCAAAACGGAAGCCGCTGGCACGTACATAATATTGGCTGGCGGCGCAAAGTATCAACAACTTGCTAATGCAACTCGGCGTGAAGTTTTGATCAGCTTCACCCCGGTTCCGATCCGGCAAGTGTTGAGTCAAGCAGGAATAGCCTTTCCACGACCAGGCAGGTAGTTCTTACTGATCGGTGTTACGCCAGTGTTGTTTTTGGATTCTACACCGTTATGCTAGCTGCGCTGCGCGATTCACCGAGTGTCACTGATGCGACATCCACGAGCGGTGCGGACGTTTGGTTAGCGATGCTTACCTTAAGATCATACTTCAGTGACCAGGATTCCGTCGCGGTATCATCAAATCAGGGCCGTTGGAAGTTTGCCCTGGAAAGTCTCTGTAGCAAAGTCTGGTTAAAGCTTTTCATCAACGCAGCTGGCCCTATAACTGCCTCTTAACAACGTTTGTAGTCACAAGGCTATTAAGATGTTCGTTCAGTTGGAATGGGATGAAACCTCCCGTAATCAATACACCAGCTTCCATGTTCATTTCCATTGCGTGGCCTGTTAGATTGGCACTTGTTACAAAACAAACCCGACCGTCCGCTACGGCTACCTTAGCGTGGACGCGACCGTCGGCGAAGTGATCGGCTTTATCACGCCAGGCATATAGCCGAGCGGCGGGGACCAACGTCCTCATCTTGCCGATAGCATCGAAGGTGATGCTACCGCCGCGGTCCTGAGACAACTCGAGCAGCATGGAGATGACTACTCCGCGATCACATGCCGCAACTAGCGCCTTGACGATGGTGGACACGTTGTAAGCCACGAAACTGGTGATGAACAAAGTCTCCTCAGCGGCGTTGATGACCTGCAGTAGTGCCTGCTCGGTTCGTCGAGCCGAGACAAAGGGTGTCGTCGGCCCCGTCCACACGAGTTCAGTGGATTGTTGATTGGTAGCCTTGATGAAGACATGGCCTGCGGCGTGCAGCATCGATGCCAGTTCATCGGCGCTTACAGAGGTGCTTCGCCAAGCATCAATGAGCTGATCCACAACCTCAGCAGCAGCGGGGGTGCTGACTACGCCCGACAGCGCACCGGCTGCTTTGACGGCATCGGTCCGACGAATCCGGCTGGCTACGGCCTGGACCTTCTCTGGAGAGACCAAAGAGACCACTGCTGCAACCGCATCCAAGAGCTTCTGCATGTCACAAGCCCTTGAAGAAAGCCGCGTCGATGCATTCCAGCGTCGGAACCAGCAATGACCGATCCAGGTAGCGATTGCCGCGCTCGCACGAGGTCTCAGCCACCAGGCTACAAGCGTGGCATGCCGACGCATGAAGTGAGCGATCTTTCGCGGGATCGTGCTCGGAGCAGAGCGGGTCAGAGGAGCAGACCTTCGAGCGATTCAAGGCTTGCTCCAATAGGCGACCCAGATTCTCTGGCTTGCCGAGATCGACGAGGCCGCCCAGCGTTCCATCGGAGTCTGCCGCTGCCGTATAGATGAGGATACCGGCCTGCGGACTCTCGCCCGCGGTGGCGGCATAGATTCGCTCTCGGATACTCGCTGCGTTGTAGCCGCACTCCAACGCCAGCTCACGAATCAGCAGGTGGGAGAGCGTGTGGAGCATGGCGTAGCGAATGCCGGGGTAGCCCTCGTCAGGATTGAGATGACGTGCATTGCGCCATCCCATGTGGCCTCCCCGGAGCATCTTGTCGACCTGCGCGACGGCAGGCAGTGCTTCCCAAGCAACGAGCGACTGCTCGTCGAACTGGATGAAAACACCCTCACCATGCACCTGGTTTGCGGGAATCCAATCCGGTTTGCTTCGTGAGAGGTTGGCCATCTGGGGCCGTTCGTTCGGGTCGCCGGTTTCTTCAGGTGCCTCCACGCGTGTGAAACCGAGTAAGGCATTAACCTCGCGCAGTCGCTCCAAAAGCAGCACTCTGCTGATGTACTTTGCAAAGGCCGGTGGCGTACCGACCTTCTTGCTCATGAAGTGTGGGTAGTCCGTGGGCGGATTGGCCTCAGTCAGCACGTCCCACTCGGGGCCCTTGATGTCGGCCTCACCCACGGCCTGCTGTTCGCCACCGTTACGGGCCGCCTCAATGGCCGACCAGATCATTGCCGCCGGATATTTGTCGATCCCAGGTAGCGCCCCGGTCTTTTTCAGCGTCTTCACCGTCACCGACACTTCGGTTTCGGATTCCAGCTCCTCGAAAAACTCCCATCCATCCTGGATCAGCTGACTGAGCGGGTCCTTGGCCTGAGGAATCGCAAGCGCCGAGATCGTAATAGGGAACCAGGTATTCGTGGCACCCAACAATACAGCTCGGGCCTCTTCATCACATTCTTTATCGAAGTGCTCAAGATGCGGGTGACGCCCGCGGCAACTGGGCAGATTCTCTCTTCCCGCCTTGCCGAAGGCGTGCGCCATGCTTCTGGACGCACTACAGGCATCACACTTCACCCACAGATTTTCGGTTTGCAGCGACGCACCGCTCTCGAAGAAACGCAGTGTGCCTTTGCACGAACTGTTACCGCCGTGGACGAAGTAGTGCCAAGGGAAGTCGTCCAGATGACCGTCACGACAGGCCAACAGGAAACGTGCCGGCACGGCGTCAGCATCCTTGGCGGGCTGATCACCTTTCGAACCTCGACAGCCCTTGTGGACGAACCGGGTTCGCTCAGGTCTGAAGCGATGCTCTTTGATCTCGAACAGACCGGCATCGAAGGGCGACAGCAGACCGCATTTGACGCAGCGCATCCAGCGCGGGAAAGGTCGGACAGGCACACCGATATTGGCCTCGGCCGACCAGGGGTCGACGAGTTCGCTCTTCTGGAACGGTGGCATCCGCAGGTTCTCGACCTGTGCTCCAAGCACTTTCCGAACGGCAGCCAGTAGTCTGGCCTCCTGGATCGGTTGGCAACGATCCTTCTCCCAACGATCGATACCGAGCGTCACCACGGACAGGCTGGGCAGATCGATCAACGCCCCTGGCCCGTAGGTCCAGAGCAGCTGACTGGGTCTCACTTCTCCGACTGGAGTCTTGTTAGTCGTCGTCATGTTCAATCCTCATCCTTCGTCGTCGCTGGACGAGGCTTCCAATCGTGGTCGTCCGTGATGTGGCCGGTGTTCATGATCAGGCGCACGCCGGGCTCCACTTCTCGCATCGACATCGGCACGGTCCAGTTGTCCCATGGCTTGATGCCGGGTGCTTCGATCAAATTCTTGGTAGTAGCCGCATTCGGCCCACGCTTTTCATATGCCAGCGTTCGCCCGGGGACGCTGACCTCTTTGGCCCACTCGTCCGCACGTTCCTTCAGTTCCCGCTCGGCCAGGTTCTTGGTGGTGGATAGTTCGCTGACGTTCCAGGCGCGTTTGACTAGCACATCAATGGCCTCGGTGATCTCCGGCCGGTCCGATTTATCGAGCTCGCCAGCCCCCTCGTTGGGACTGAAAACATCGTTTTCCAGCCGCATCAAGCTCAGCAGCGTGCCGGTCAGGCCACGGTCCATCGCGCGCGGCGAGAAAGGCGTGACCGACTGCGCTTCGACGTGCTTGTAGAAGGTGGCGTGGTAATGCTCGAAGGTTTCGTAGTGGGAGAGGTCTCGTGGCCGCGCCCACGTGAGAACTGTGCAAACCAGGCCAGGGAAGGAACGTCCTACGCGACTGGTGGCCTGGATGTACTCCGCCGTGCCCTTGGGTTGACCGTTGACCGCCATCAGTCCCAGCCGAATGACGTCGACCCCCACCGACAGCATGTTCGTGGCCAGCACGACATCGATCGCGCGGGTGTCACCCTCTTGCCACTTCGTCATGTACTTACCGGCTGCAGCATCGAACTCGGACTTGAACTTCACCTCGAGGTTATCGAGGTACTTCGGAATGTCCTGGCTGGAAACCCGCGAGGTCAGCTCGCGGATGTTGCTGACGCTGCGTTGCGCCAATGCGGGCCGCTCGACCATGCTCATCTGCACCCGGTAGGAGCGCGTCTGCACGTCGTCCTCGGCCAAGCGCTTCATACCTCCCAGCTCTCGCAACGAGTTGAAATAGCCGACCATGGTCATGTAGGGGTCTGCGGGGTCACCGAACCGATCGAACAACGCCTGAGCAGCGGTCAGAAATGCCGTGTAGACGCGGATCAACATCGCAGGCCGTGAACTTCCGGGAGAGCAGACCCCGAGGTAGCGCCGTCCCGGCTTGTCCTTGATCGGTCGCTGGACCGAGAAATAGTTGTCTTCCACGTCCAGCCCGTGCGGCGGGAACACCGACACACGCCGCATGAAGACGTTGTTCACCTGCTCACGGGCCTTACGCACCGTGGCGGTCGACGCGATGATCTTCGGCTTGACCATGTGTTCGCCGAACTTCCAGCCGCACAGCTCGTCCACGGCCGTCTCATATAGGCCGACCATGGTGCCGAGCGGTCCGCTGATCAGATGAAACTCGTCCTGGATGATCAGGTCCGGCGGTCGGATCGGGCTAATATTCTTGACATTGGTCGCACTGAGCCCCCTGCCTGCCTGATGGTTGCCATTGCAGTCCGCGCCTTGCCATAGCAGGCCGTGCCGCTCGCATTCCTGGCCGACCCGACCGAACAGCGTGCGCACTTGGCCCCGCCACGCCATCATGGCGAACTTGTCCACGGTGGCGATCATCATCGTCGGGGGACGGTGGTAGATCTCCTCGTCCACGACAAGCACGGGCATGCCAGGGTGAGGGAGCTTGCTGGACTTGCCTTTCGAGAAGTCGCAACGGCCCTTCTTGTCGCCACAGTAGACGAGGGTACGCCCTCGCCCCTTGTCTACCTCCACATCGCGCCCAGGGGCGACTTCCGAACCACACCAGGGGCAACTGGTCAGTTGCGCGGGAGATGCCGCCCCGGCGTTGTACCTGCCGGGGTTGCGGATGTCCTCGATGGCCCGATGGCTGTCCTCGGTCGTGCCGGGCGTCACCTTGTTACCCACCCACAGTCCAATGGTGAAAGGTTCTGCTCCGAGCGACTCGTCACCCTTGGCCAGCGCCTCGCGTCGCAGTACCTCCATCGCACAAATCAGCGCCGTGGCACGCTGGAACTGCTGCAGAGTTAGCAGACGCAGGGTGTAACGCATGATCACGGCCAGGCCACGCGAGCTGTCGTAGCCGCCCAGATTGCCCTGCATGCGGCGAATGGCCATGGTGAAAGCAGCCACACCCAGGTACGCCTCCGTCTTGCCACCGCCGGTAGGAAACCAAAGCAGATCGGCATAGGCTTCGACAGGTTGAACGCGGTCAGGGTGCGTAGGGTCGGCCAGCGACGTGATCGACAGCAGCAGGAATGCCAACTGGAACGGGCGCCAGCTGCGGTTCTTCAGTACGTCGAACTGCTCGACGGTGACGTCATTGCCACGCCGGATTTCGAGGGCGTACTGGCTGCGCACACGCTGGGTGGCCATCGCCCGGTTGGCGAAGCGGAAGGCCGCCAAGGCTTTTTTGTCACTCTTCAGCGTATCGATGCCCTGCTGCAGGCGCGTGTGGATCTCCTGGCATCGATCCATCGCCTGTCGAGCCGGCGCGTCGTAGCCGAGCACGTCGATACCGATTCGAGCGCGCTGCTCGTCGATCCACGCGGCGTAATCCTTGGTCAGCAGGTTCAGGGCGTCGATCAGCGGATCGATGTCCAAGGTGGCGAGGCGCTGCATGTCGAGCAGACCACTCTCCACCATCTTCTTCATCGCCGGTCGGTCAGCAGGATCGAGACCTGGTGTCTCGGTGACCTGCACCTCGTACTGAGGCATGACGATCGTGTGCACCTCGGTGGCCAGCGTCACGTCCTCAGCTGTTTCGGCATGTACGGCGACGCCATGACCCACCGCGAACTCCACCCGCTTGCGGTAGATCATCTCCAGCGATTCACGCTCCGGGTCCATACAGTCCGCATCCATTAAGGGTCGGCGGCGGAAGATGGCACGCTTAGGGGCTTCTGCTTCCGATCGAACGATCAGCTCCGGTTGGAACACCCAGGCGGAATCCCGGTTGGTCTCGGGTTCCTCCTGTGCATTGACCAGGAACAGCGTCACCAGGCGGTCGCCATTCGCATTCTTGGCACGCACGGAGCCTTGCACCCGCACCTCGGGATAGCTCTTATCCGGCGCTTGATGGAAGATCACGCCTTCGGTGAGCGGCAGCACCAGCTTGCCTCGGCAGGGGATGCGTTGCCATACCTTGGCCTTGGAGCCGTCCTTGCGCAGCAACTCGTGATCGTCGTTGGGGATGCGCTCGTATCGCCCCCAGCGCACCTCCACTTCGATGCTTTCCGCATCGCCATCCACGCAAAAGGTCATGCCGAGACTGCTCGGCACCAGTGATTGATTGCTGGCGGCATCAATCTCATCGGCAGCGTCGGATTCGGGCTCCACACGTCCCGTTGTCGTGCCGAACTCCGCACCGGGTTCATGCTGGCCGGGAGCCTTCGGGTCGGTGGGCTCCTCGGCATCTTCGTTTGCGAGCGGACCTTCGAGCCCTTCGATGCCGCCCCGTGCCGCCTCACGCGGAGCGAGCTTGCCCACCAGATAGCGATCCCGCACGCCCATGTCGACGATACGCTCATGAGGGCCGCCAGCCGGACCGAGCAGGTCGTCCATAACGGCGAGTTGCAGCAATTCGCGGATGTAGGCGAGTTCCTGCTGATATTGCGGTGCGCGCGGGTCAGAACCAACCGTCGGGACATCGGCGATCGTTCTGTGTAGCGCCTTGGGCAGTGTTTCGACGAAGTCGGTCCACTGGACGCGACCGATGCTACCCGAAGTCGGCGGTGTGAGTGACGTGACGGCGATGGAGACGGACTCGCTGACCTCAAGCACCCGGTCGAAATAGAGCGTGGTGGTCTCCAGATCGGAACGAATTCGCAGGACACGCCCGACACGAGAGATGCCGCCAGCGGGGTTCAGGACCAGAACCCAGTCGTCCTCCTTGATGGCCTTGTAAAGGGAACGCTCACCCTTCAGAACCAGGATGTAGGGCGCGAGCCTGGGGGCGGTGGGGAGGCCATGATCAATGGCGATCCACGCGTTGGGAGTTTTCGTCATACCCTGGCCACCTCACATTCTGTTCACGATGTCTTCGAGCTTGTCGAGTTCCTTGCTCTTCTCGATGTAGGCCGAATAGGCTTCCTGTGCCCCACGGATCAGTGTGTCGTAGTGGACGATGCGGCTGCCCGGCGACACGGCAGACATGGACGACTTGAGGCGGTCGGGATTCGATGCCTCTTCTTCGACTGGCTTCCCGATCACGAATATGACCTCGATGTTCGGCGTAGCCTCGTTTTGCGCGAGCAGAATCTTCTTGAGTTTGTCCACATAGGTCTGGCCCTGCTCCTGAAGTTCGAGGAGCTTCATTGAGCGCTGAACCTTCTTCAGTTCGACCACGATGTGCTTACCTGCTGTCGTGCGGTATTTGATGTCCACTCGACCGAGCTTCTCCTTCTCGGTCAAATCCTCGACGACGATTCCTGATTCCAGCAGGCGCGTTTCCATGACTTCGGTTCCAGTCGCCCGTTCCCACGACGGATCGAGCAACCACAGATGATCGAACAGGTACTTCTGGAGCACTTTCTCTTTGTCGTCGTCATCGACGAGTTGTTGGAAAGCGCGGATGGCTTCGAGTCGTGACCGCACGATGTCCCGGTAGAGAGAATCTTCCAGCGCATCGCGGTCGGCGAGCACGGCCAGCAATTTGTCGGCGCTCTCCACGCCGCTCACGAACTCATCCGTGGAGCCACGCAGCTTCATCCGCTCGAAGGCGAGGATGCCGTGCTTGTAGAGAGTTTTGCGGTCGTCTTCATCGTCCACCGGCAGTGCGCTAAGTTTGGCGATCAGCGTCTCCGCGTTCCTTCTGTGGCCTTCGCGCAGCGTGTTCAGCCATTCGGTGAGAGCAGGCGAATCCTTCTCCGCTTTCTTGACCTCGTGCTTCCTGCGCCATTCGCTCCACTGCCTTTCGAGCTGCCCCAGGTGCGACTTGAGGAAGGCGATCAACTGGATGTACCGCTGATCGTCCTCCTGTACGCGCTGGCGGTCGCTGGTGGCGATGTCCGGCTGATCGTCGGCATCTAGGAAGTCCGCCTCGATCTGTCCGGTGAGGTATTTTGTGTAGAGCCGCCCGTCGTTCAGACGGTCGAGGACGTTTTCATGGAACAGACGGCCTCGCGCGAACACTACGATGCCGTTCAGATTGCCCGCTTCATCGTCGTCGAGGTCTTTGGGCTTGCGCGCCGTGCCAAGCCAACCGCTCACGCGCCAGGTAGTTTCCCACACCTCGAACCGCGCGGGCAGCGACTCGCGCTCCACGACGTGCGCGATTGTGTTGGCCTCCGGCTCATAGCCCTCGAACGTCCAGAGAAACTGGACTTTGGGCAAGTCGCCGCGATCTGTCGCCGAAATGGGCTGGTCGTCGATTTTGATCTCGAAACCGTGGACTTGACCGATGATCGAGAACCGACGCGCAAGCCGCTTGCGCAGCGAGGTAAGGCCATTGCCGAGCCGCTGCCGCTTGATTTTCCGCAGCACGATCTTCGTTCCCTGTGTCACGGTGAGAACGTCGCTCGTGAGCGGTTCGGGGTGGTACGGCTGCTTTTCCTGCACGGCCTGATGGATGCCCGGCACGCTCATGCGAAAGCCATGCCTGCCGCCATCCTTTGCGGACTGCACCTCTATGACATCGGCAATCGAGAACAGCGACAGCTTGCCAAGCCCCTTGCGACCCATGACCGAACGGCCTTTGGACGTCTTGCGCCCATGTTCCGCATACTCGTCGCGGCGGCGATAGCCGACGCGCAGGTACTTGCCGTTCAGGTCATCGACGGACATGCCAATGCCATCGTCCTCAATCTCTATCCATTCGCTGTTTGGGTCGACTCTAATCTGCACGATCGACGCATCTGCGTCCCATGCGTTGGCGACCGCTTCGGTCAGGACAGCGGCGATGTTGCTGTAGAGGTTGATGCCGAGATGTTCGAGGACGTTGAGATCGACGGTCATCTCGAACGTCGGCGAGGCTTGGGTTCGAGTCATGACATTTCCTCGTGGTGATTATCCCCGTTTGCGGGCTGGATGCGGTATCGCGCCCCGCGTTTTTCGCCCTTGCGCTCGACCCTGCCACCAGCCATCACGTCGGCGATCGCGGCGTTCCACTGGACGTCTATGATTCCGGTGGCGCCGAGAATGCCAGCCTTTGCGTGCCAACCAGGATGCTCCTTCAGATGTTGAACGATGGCATTGGCAGGGCCGGCTTGATAGAGGGCGCGCGGCTCGGCTACTTTGGAGCAGGTGCCTTTATTGGCCGCAGTGGCATCGAACTCCAAAGAGGACTTCGGCGCGGGAGTGTTGTTGGTGCGTTTGGTGCGGTTTTTTTTTGTCCCGGGACTGGCGACCTTGCGACCGTGCAATCCCTGAGCAACTTCTTCTTCGTAACGATGACGATTCAACTCCGACAGCCGTCGCAGCACATCGACGCGCGCTGTCTCCGCGATGGTGAAGCGGACCCGGTCGTTCTCCGGCAGGTACGGCACTTCGTGGAAGCCATGTCCGAGGTCGAGATCTTCCCAACCGTAGGCGCATGCGACAGCGGCATCCATTTCGCGTTGTAACTCGCGCAACCCCTCAATGCGAGGATCTTGTTCGGAGTCGTTATGGAAGCGGTTATAGAGCTTGGTCAGACCAAACGCGCAATCTCGCATTATTGATGATCGCAAACCTGAAAAGCGGGTTCCGATATCAATCAGTGCTTCTTTGCTAACTGGCTGCGGCATTGTTTCGAAACCGTCAGTAGCCGTGTAGCGCATCCTGGTCTCCTGTGTAGAGGAGTGCTTTCGTGTCCACACATCGTGAATGGAAGATTGAAGAAGCGCCAGGCTGCCAGCATCGCTCAGGGCAAAAGCAAACAAGTCGAGCGTATAGATAAGATCATTCGGCAAAAATGCGGCATTCAGGAATTTCGATACCCGAGTAATACCGATGACTCTTTCCATTGGAAGCGCTCCAGCATCCCATCCATCGGGGTGACGCTCAAAATGGCGACCACAACCGATGGCGTGATAAAGAGCAGGACGCTTATCAGCGTAGTGCCACCAACGTTCAGGTAGTGGTTTTCGGAGCACATATTCACCACGTTCGTTGCGCCGCTGCCGTTCCGGTCTGACCCGTTCCTCAATCCATTGCCACGGCAGCTTGTACTCTCGTGCGCGTTCCTCTGGCCAATCCCAAAAGTTGATCACCCAGCGGCTTGGTCTCTGCTCAGGGTCTGAATTGAGGTCATCGCCATTGATGTAAGGGAAGATCACCTCGGCATTCTTAGAGTCGGCATCCAGCATCCGCTGTGCCTCGTCAGGTGAAAGTACGAATCCCATACCGAGCACGATTGACCCTTGATATGCAATGTCCTCATTGATCTTCAGGCGCTTTGGACTCCATTCCTCTTGATCGGAGAGGAAGGCCGATATGAATGGAGCGGGACGACCGAGCAGCGAACACTCTCCCCGCCATTCGCCTTTGTGGACATATACGCGGCTAGTAACGACCGCCGCCTTCCCTGGCCAGGGCTCATTTGGGTAGGCGGCATAAATGACGGCACCAGCACTGACCATGGCCTCCAGCCCAACCTGCCTAGTGTCACCTTCCGCTATGGTATTGACTGCGAGAAGCCCGAAACCGCCGCCTTCGCGCAACAAGCTCCAAGTACGTAGGAAGAAATATGCGACCAGATCCGCCGAGCCGCGCCGCCCCTCAGCTATATGTGCAACCAGCCAGTCGCGGAAAGAAGTACCAGCGACACCGGTGATGCGCTTTCCTCCCAAGAAGGGAGGATTGCCGACGACACCATCGAAGCCGCCGCGTTCGCGTGCGAACACCTCTGGAAATTCCAACGGCCAATGGAATGGCCGACGCGCGGGCTTGTCGGCTGGCAGCTCAGTCGAGAGCGCGGCGGCCGCTCTCAGGCGCATTGAGGCGAGCGCTTCTAGGTCGCCGTCTATGGCCTGTCCGGCCTGAATGGCCAGCGATGCCAGCGCGCTTTCCAATGCTGTCCGATTACCTCCTGATGCGAAGACTTCTCCAATGAAGGCATCGGCTATGCACTCCGGCACTTCGAGCCTACGGCGCGCGTCAGCGTCCAGATGCGCCATGGCTTCGACGTCGCGGATGTCACGGATCGCCATTTCCCGCAGCCTCAGACGCAATTCAATCGCCTCGTGAACCGCCCGCTCAATATTCTGCCCGAACAGACGCTGCTGGCCTCTCCCGGTCGGCACCATCGAGAGCTCTGTGAGCTGATCGAGACGATGGATGCCGAGCAGGCTGTCGCCGCAGCGCAGATTGTGATCCAGGAAGCCAAAGGGCCTTCCCTTGGCCAGCGTCACCAACCAGATAGAGAGCTTGGCGAGTTCGACCGCCAGCGGATTCAGGTCCACGCCATACAGGCAACGCTCGGCAATGAGGCGGCGGGCGATCACGGTGCGAGCCTCGGTGTCACGAGGTAGTGGCTCCTTGGTGCCTAGCGCATCCAGAACTTCACCATCCACGCTCACAGACTTGCCTGCGGCCTCAGCTTGCGACCAGGCCTCTACCAGGCGATCGGCCAGCCAGCGGCAGGCTTGCACCAGGAAGGCACCCGATCCCATGGCTGGGTCACAGATCTTGAGGTCGAGCAGCTCGGCAGCCGACTTCAACACCCATTGTTCTCGTGGCGTGCCCTCTGCCGGCCCGACATAGGCGATCGGCGTCAGGGTCTCGGTGACGATGGCCTCGGTGAGCGATTTTGGCGTGTAGTGAGTACCGGTCTCGCGACGGTCGGAGCCGGTGGTGACGATGAAGGCCCCGGCGGGGTAGATCAGCGGGTAGCCCCATGGATCGGTGCGCACCAGGTGGGCAAAAGGCCTGGTGCGATTACGGAGGTTGGTGTCCCCATGGCAGGCGGCCAGCAGACGGTCGGCGAGCGCGTCATCAATCGTCTTGTTCAGGTCGTTGCGCACGCGGCTGGCGGAACTGCCGGAACGCTCCTGAAGCAGTTCGGCAAGGCGTTCGGCCCCGTGGAGGCGGGCGGATTCCAACTCGGCCAACTTGACCCAGGTCGCCTTGGCATTCTTGGTGCCGTCGAGCTCGAGCGTGACCTCGGCGGTTCGTTTGACGGTACGTTCCAGAAGGCCCTCATAGACGTAGCCGATCTGTTCGACGTCCAGTGCTCGGTAGGACAGCGTTCGACCCTGGAACTGCTGAATGGCCTCGAGCAGCAGGAGCACGGTGCGGTTGTCGATCGGCAGCGGTTTGGCCGTGTCGGTACGCCATTTGGAGCCCTTGGCGCGGCCCTCAAGGAAGGGAAAACGATCCGGATCGAACAGCGAGCCACCCAGTGCGGGGAGGCGCAGGTTCTCGTGTTCTATGCCGCCGAACACGGCGCGGAAGATCGCCAGCAGACGTGACCAGGCGTCCCAGCGCCGTTCGAGAATCTCCTCGGATTCCTTGCGCAACTGCATGCGCAGCGTCGAGAGGGCGTAGTTGGCCTCGTAGCGTTCGTCGCCGAGCAACAGCAAGCCTCGCTCCTCGGCGGAGAGCAGGAAGACCAGGCGCATCATCACCGTCAGCGCGGCTTCGTAGAGCTCCGGCTCCTTCACGTCGCGCAGCAACTCGCGGTCGCGATCCTGGTCGGCCTTGTCGAGCGTCTGGATCAGTACTTCGACGGCGCGGCGCACCTGCTCACCGAGGGCATCGGTGACTTCGTCCTGATACTTGAGGGAGCGGTCGAACAGCGCGGGCAGTTGTTCGGATTCATCGACGAAGAAGCGCCGGATGCCCAACAGGTGCACGAAGGCTTGCAGGGTGATGGGCTCCTGGCTCCAGATGCGGGCGTACCAGCTGGCGAAGGTGGTGAATGCGCCTACTGGCGCGTCGACCAGCATCCAGCGCTCGCCATTGGTCACCAGCCCCAGGCGGCAGCCTGTGGCGCGGCACAACTGAACCATGCGATCGGCCGGGGGGGCGGCCCATCCGTCCAGCTTTAGGGTGGCATCAAGATCGACGTCCTGCCCATAGGTGTGGATGAGCATCAGCGGCTTGTTGGCCCGTTGCTCGTCGATGACGGCGAGATCCGGGGACAGCGTCACGCCATGCTCGGGCAGGGTGAAATTTAGGTTGGCCGCGCACCAGTCGGCGCGCTTCAAGGCGTCGCCCTTACCATCCTCGTCCAGCTCCAGACCGCGCGACAGCACCTCATCGATCCAGGCGGCGTGCAATTCGTTGAACTGCGTGTCGTCCGTCTCCAGCGCCTCACGCCATTCCTCGTAGGCCTGACGCAGCCGCTTGCGTTTGGTTCCGTCGAGCTCTTCCAGACCTTGGGGAAAAGCCTCCTTGAGAACGGGGACGGCGAGGAACGGGCCGGATATCTCGATGAGCGCCAGCCAGTCGTGGTGTTGAGGAAGATGATTCACGCGAGCGCTCCGACAGGCTCTTGCAACTCGGGAATACCCGCCGCTATCAGAAGGTCATGGACTCGGTTGAATCGCGACGGCTCAAGCGTCTTGTCATTGGTACTTCCTGGCGGAATCCAGATGACCATTCCCGCGCGTGCTCGGGTGAGCAGCACTCGGTAGCGGTTACGGACATAAGCCTGCTCGACTTCACCTCTGACTTGATTCCAAATGCTTCCCCGAAACTTCCGGTAGTCCCAAGTCCCGTCGCGTGCGAGGGTCAGGTCGCCGCCCCAACAGAGCCCGACCCAGTCCAGTTCGAGACCTTGGCATTCGAATTCGGATGCAGCTACCTCGAGGGCATCGCTAGACCGGGAATCCGTTGGCGGCATCAGAAACCATTTCTCGAACGAGAACCCGAGCCGGAACCCGCTGGATCTTTCCAGGCCATAGGCTCGCAACCGCTGATCTTCGGATGTCGCCACGAGGCCAGAACGTTGCTCGGTCTCAGGTGAGCAGCGGGCACGCAACCAACTTCGGGCTTGATCAAGATCCCGCGTCACATAGAGCGGAAACTCGCGCGAATTGGGCATCAACTCTCGGGCCTGGGCTACCTCGAGATGCAGGACCGCATTCACCCACTCGGCCAACTGCTGGGCTCGGTGACTACGGACGCCCACACTCAGGTGAGCTAATTGTTCCGGCTGCACCCTGATATCCGTTGGAACTCCAGACTCGAACAGTCGATGGCCTGAGACGCTCGCGCCGCCGGTGACTACCTCGGGTGACGCGACCACCTGCCAATGGGGACGCTGCGACACTGCTCGACCCCACTCTTCCAGCCCGGCCTCTCCGAGGAAGATCTCCTGACCGCCCCCGACCAGTGCGACGATAACCGCCCAGCCGTCCAGGCGATCCATGACATCGAAGAGTTCCGCGGCCTCTGATGCGTCGACGCCTTGCTTGCGCTGCATGCGTTCTTTGTCCCACGCGCGCTGTGCCTCGTCGAACACGACCACATGCTCATGCGGCTTGGCGATGGGGTTCTCGCGGTGATAGCGCAGGAACTGATGCACGTTCTGGATGAACGTGGATACCTCATGCGCGCTGTCCTGTCGACGTCGTCCAGCACGCTGTTGGCCTAACACGAGAGCTTCGCGTACCACCTTTACCAGTGGGCCATTACCCGAGAGAAAAATGCCAGACGGACCGTCCTCGGCGCGCAGCGACGGATCGTGCACTACGTTCAGTCCTGTCAGCGTCTTACCAGCCCCTGGCACTCCGGTAACGAAGCACACATGCCGAGTACCGTTGGAGCGGGCGTCTCGGATCACCTCCGCCAGCATGTCCGTGGTTGCATCCAGGTTACTGGCGTAGCTATGACTGATCTCACGCACGCCGTGGCTGCCATACAGTCGCTCTGCCGCTTCGATGACAGAAAGGGTTGGCCGGTAGTCCGATTGGATCCACCTACCAGGATCAATCGCTGCAGCACCGGACTGACTTGCGAGCCCATGAGCCGCAGTGAGGACTTTGGACAAATTCTCCGCATTGGCGAACTGGACCGGTGCTACGCTGCCCACGATCTGTACAAAGGCATTCTCAGATACAGCAGCAGCAGTCGCACAAAGAACAGGCACGATCGAGCGACCCACACTCTCGGCATGAAAATCTCGCAAGTTCAAGCAGTAGTCTTCGGTCTGCCACCTCGACGACGCATCGAAACTGTTAGCTCCGACCTTGAACTCGACCACGAGGATCACGTCGCTTGCCAACAGCACTGCATCGGGGCGCTTCTGACGCCTCGGGAGCTCATATTCGAGAATCAGGTGCCACGAAGCGGCGGCTGGGTTAGCTTCAATCAGTTCTGTTGCCGTGCGCCTCAGAATCAGAATCTGCTGTTTCCAGCTATCGATCTGCGTGGTGCGCGTCGCCTGGATGCCAGTCGATGCCACTGACTCCGTCAATGCGCCCAACATTTGCGCGTCATCAGCTTCTCGGAAATCTGCAAGGCTGTAGCTGACACCTCGACTCATCGTGTGGCCCCCTCGGGAACGATGAAAACGACGGCGACGGGGAAAGTGCGGTCGTCGAGCTTGGCGTAGCGGGTCTCAATGGCCTGAACCTCCTGGATGCGCTCGGCCGGGATGCGTGCGAGGCGCGCTTCCAGCGCGGCGGTATCACGCCTGAGCTGCGTGCGCTCGTCCACGGTGAACAGCGACATCTGCTCCGGCTGCTGGTCCCTTTTCAGCTCACTCCGTATCGCCTTCTCGAGCTCATCCAGCACGGCAACGATGTCGTCCTTCTCTCGTTGCTTACGGGTCTGCAGTGTGTTGGCCAGGAACTTGAGTCGATCCTTCGAGCGAGAGTCGACTGCCTGCAGGATGGCGGGTCGAGTGCGATCGAAGCGCAGCCGAAGGGCATCAAACAGCGAATCGTTTGCCGTGATGGGCTGCGCCTCGTCCAGCCACTGCTGGACACGCGTGACGCCCTCTTCGCGCCGGAACGACTGATCGCGCAGATAGCCGCCCGAGACGGTCAGTTCCTCGTGAAGGCGATGGTGGTTGCCACCGGTTATGACCAGCCGCGAGATGACGACAACAGCCGGACCCTCGATGCTGCCATCCGGCAATGTGCGCACGGTGACGCGATGGAGTTTCTTCACGTCATCCTGCGCCCAGACCTCGGCGCGCAACAGCCGCAGGCACATCTGCACCAGTCGATGATTCAGGTGGACCAACACGACATCGTCTCGCCCCTTGGCCACGGCGTGGTCGAAGGTGATGGGGCGTAATTGCTGGGTATGCGGGTGTCGCAGGCCCTCCAGACAGCGCGCCCATGATCCCGAGAGGGGTGGCATCCTGAATGCGCTGCCTTCGGGTGCATCTGCTAGGGCGACGGGTTCCAGCGGGGGGCGGCCCGCCAGCGCGAGACCAGTCCTCACCGCCATCTGGATGTGATCGGGCGTGAGGTGAAAATCCTGCTGGGTGGCGAGGAGTCGTTCATGGAGCTTGGCGACGCGCTCCTTCAGCTCGCTTTCGGCGAGCACGAAGCGCCTGGCCTTGGCAATCTTGGCCTCCGCGAGGCGGGTGTCCAGATCCTTCAGCGAGCCTTCGATGAGCCCGGACATCTGGGGCGCGATGACCGGATTGACGCTGCCCATGTCGGCGCGCATCGACTCCAGTTTGCGCAGCGCACGCAGAATGTCGTCACCGTGGCCACCGACCGAGGCATGGCTTTTGTCACCGCCGTCGACGGGGTGCCAGATCAGCACCTCTTTCTCGCGTTGGCCGTGACGGTCGATACGCCCGTTGCGCTGTTCCATCACGTTGGGGTTGTAGGGGATCTCCAGGTGGATGAGGCAGTTACAGTGGTTCTGCAGGTCGATACCTTCGGAGGCCGCATCGGTGGCGAGCAGGATGCGGACGGGGGAATCCTTGGGAGATGCCTGGAAGGCTGCCTTGATGGGTTCACGCTCATCCTGAGTGAGTCCTCCGTGGAGCAGACCGAGTCGTTCGCCGCCGAAACCATGGCTGGAGAGGATCTCGTGCATCCACTGGTGGGTGGTGCGGTATTCGGTGAACAGGATCACGCGGCGATCGTTCCACTGACCTCCCGGTTTCAGATTGGCTGAGAGCCAATCGAGGATGGCTCTGGCCTTAGAGTCGGTCTGGTTCTTGGCGCGCTGTGCCCATTGCCTCAAGTCGGCCAGCATCCGTTGTTGCTCTTGCGTCAGCGGTTGGGAACGGCGTGATGCCTCCTCAACGGCCTCCGATTGAGCATTCTCGACTTCCTGGTCGTTGGCGTAATCCTCGTCTGCTTTCAGGATGGCTTTGCGCAGGATGCGCTCGGCCATGGCATCTCGACCCTTGGGCTTGGCGCCATCCGACAGCGAGGCGACATGCTTCTCAAGCGTTGAAGCGAACGCGGCGGGCGACGAGAAGAGGCGCTTCTTGAGCAGTTGATTGACGAACGAAGTGCCGAATGTGCTGCCAGTCTTCTCCGCGTCTTTTTCACGGCTGGCACAGTAATCGTTCAGCTTCTCATGGGTCTCCCGTTCCTCATCCGTGTACGGAACCGTCAGCGCCTGTAGCTTGCGCTGGGCATACAGGGGTTTGCCGTCAGCATCAACGAGATCGCTCTTCAGGCGACGGATCATTACCTGACTCAACTGCTTCTCGTCGGGGAGGATGTTGCGGGCGAAGCGTTGGTCGTCCAGCAACTCCAGCAGTGCGGTGAACGACTCGGTGTATCCGTTGTGCGGCGTCGCCGTCAGGAACAGGCGATGCTGGAAATGCGGGCTGATCGCGCGGATGAAGCGGGTCCGCAGACTCTCGATGGCGTAGTGAGCCCCGGCGGCGGGGGCAATGTTGTGCGCTTCGTCGACGACCAGTAGATCGAACTTGCGCGGATGGCCAGCATGCGGCGGAAGAACATCGCGCATGGCGCGCAGGCCTTCGCCACCCTTGACCCAATCCATCGAGGCGATGAGACGTGGATGGGAGGTCCATGGGTTGGCGTGGATGCCGCGTTCGCGCCGCAATTGCTTGATGTAGGTGGTGTCGACCACGCGGAATTCGAGGCCAAACTTCTCGAGCATCTCGACACGCCATTTCTCCTGGAGCGAGGCGGGACAGATGATCAATACGGTACGAGCGCGGTGCCGAAGCAACATCTCCTGGATGACCAGCCCCGCTTCGATGGTCTTGCCCAAGCCGACGTCATCGGCGATGAGCAGATTGACACGAGCCATGTCGATGGCACGTACAAGAGGGTCGAGCTGAAAGTCCTCAATACTGACGCCGCTCCGGTAGGGAGCTTGCAGAAACCCGTGATCCGCATTGGTGGCTGCACCCCACCGAACTGCATCAAGGAATGCGTCGAGCGTGTCGGAATCATCCTGCCCGGTAACTGCAGGCAGGCCCGCACGCTCGATGACTTGTGCGCCGGGTTCGATCTCCCAGATGACTTCCAGCTCCTCGCCGAGACCGTCCTCGTCGATAGATGAGAGTTTGACAATATTCTGTGGTGCAGCTAATGAGTATAGCTGTTGTCCAGCAACATCTGCGACAACCCACTGCCGCCGTCTCACTTCAACTAACTGTCCTTGCTCCGGTCGGGAATGATATACTTGCCCGTAATCAACCACAGTATCTCAATCAAGCTCCAAATGCTTCATAATACTTCTTCCAATCGCTGACCCTAGTTTTACAGGAACGGCATTACCAATCAGTCGCCCTAACGTGCGCATATTGACTTGCTCTTCCCTTCGAACGAACTTGTATCCCTTAGGGAAGCTTTGCAAGATGGCCGCCTCACGTAACGAAATAGCTCGATCTTGTTCAGGGTGTCCAAACCTACCATTGCCAAATCCATAGCACTGTGTCGTCATGGTCGGTGCCGGCTTTTTCCATTCCATTCGCCCATAAACACTTGGGTAGGTTTTGCCAGCCTCTCCCTGATGACATTCTGCAACCATCTCAACAGGCCAGTCACGCCAAGTGCCACCTGGTCGGGACGCTCTTATTCGCGCCAGATTCAATTTCGACAGGCTAGACGCTACGTGTAGGCTGTCGTTTGGATCCACTTCACCCGCTAGCAACGGCGGCAAGCTACCAATCGCACGTTCAACCGAAACTGGGTGCTTGTGGCTAGCAGGAACCAATTCGATTTTCGTACCTCGCCGCGACGCGAGCACTACCATTCTTCTACGGTTCTGTGGTACGCCATATTCCACACAGCGGACTACAGCACATGTGACGTTATATTTCAACTTGTCAAGCAAGTTAATGAAGTCAAGAAACACAGAGTGTTTTCGCACGGTCGGCACGTTTTCCATCGTTACGATGTCTGGCATTACCTCTTCGACAAGTCGAGAGAACTCATAGAGCAGTCCCCATTTACCCGACACGCCATCTGACTCGTACCTCTGCGAATACGTTGAAAACGGCTGACACGGGGCGCATCCGGCTAGCACTTTAACATCACATTTTCCAAACAGCGCATCTAAATCACGAGGGCTGAGCTCGCGGACATCCTGATTCACGAATCGCGCCGAATTGTTTGCTTCGAATGGATACTTGCACGCTGGATCTATATCTACTCCAGCAGCAATCTTCAGCCCTGCTTTGCGTAAGCCGTGAGATAGCCCACCAGCGCCGCAAAAAAGGTCGACACATGCCACTACCGGACGATTCTTTTTTCTAACTGAACGACTTGACATGTTAACACCCCGCCGAATCTTGGAGTTAATAGGGGCGCAATATACAACTGTAGGTAATGTGTCATACTCACCCCCCCTCCC
>DAIMZU010000006.1:0-21316 GCA_036733845.1 Ramlibacter sp. | reverse complement strand
GGGTCGGCCTGTTCTCCAGGCAGCTTCCCATGTTCGCCAATGCCCGGGACGGGCCGGAACTCGGTGGCGTCCCATTCCGTGATGCAGGCCGGTGCAGGAACCTGAACCACCCGCCCTTGCACATTCATCGGGCGTGTTCGCAGCTGAGGGTGCTCGATCAGATCCGCAACGGAGTTGATCGCGGCGAACGCCGTCTGCGCCTGGGCGAGGCGATTGGCGGCCTCGTCGTAGCTGAGCGTCTCGAAGACCGCCTGGAGCGCCGCGTCGAGCGCCTCCCGGTTGCGCACGCGCTGCTCGTTGCTGCAATAGCGCGGATCACGCGCCAACGATTCCTCTTCCAGGACGACACGGCAAAAGCTCGCCCACTCCCTTTCGTTCTGGATCGACAGCACGATCTCGCGTCCGTCCGAACAGGTGAAGGCCCCGTAAGGCGCGATGCTGGGATGGCGCAGGCCCACCCGTTCGGGCGCCTTGCCGCCGTAGCGCGCCTGCATGTAGGGCACGGCCATCAGCTCGGCGGCCGAGTCGAACAGCGAGACCTTGATGCCGCTGCCCTTGCCGGTGCGCTCGCGTTGCAGCAGGGCCTGCTGGATGCGGATCAGGGCGTTCATGCCTGCGGTGATGTCGCACAGCGACACGCCGATGCGGCCCCAGGGCCCGGGAGCGCCGCTGACCGCCACCAGACCGCTTTCGGCCTGGACCAGCAGGTCATAGGCCTTGAGCTGGTGGAGGGGGCCGGATTCGCCGTAACCCGAGATGTCACAGGTGACCAGGCGCGGGTGCCTTTCGCGCAGCGCATCCGAGCCGAAGCCCAGGCGCGCGGCGGCACCCGGAGCCAGGTTCTGGATGAACACGTCGGCGCCGGCGATCAGCTGGCGGAGCGTGGCCTGGTCGTCCTCGTGCCGCAGGTCGAGCACCACCGACTCCTTGCCGCGGTTGATCCACACGAAGTAGGAGGCTTCGCCGTGAACCGCGGCGTCGTAGCCGCGCGCGAAGTCGCCCTCGGCACGCTCGATCTTGATGACGCGGGCGCCGGCATCGGCGAGGCGACTGGAGCACCACGGCGCCGCGACCGCCTGCTCCAGGGCGACGACCAGCAGGCCATCCAGGGGTTTGCTTCGCATGTCGTTTTCCGATCTCGGTACAAAACCGGCAAGTCGCTCCCTGCGCAGCCGGCCACTCACTTTATCTGCTTCGCCGGCCCGTTGCCCCAGATGGGGAGATCAGCCGGGCGGCGTAGACGCCGGAGCCTTCCGGGGGCGCAGCGCGGCCCGCTGGAGCAGCGCGATGAACGCCTCGGCCGCTGGCGCAAGCGAACGCCCTCGCGGATGGATGATGCTGGTGTTCCGCACGATCTCGGGGTGGGTCAGCCGGCGGGAGGCAAGGCCGTCGTACGGAGAGTTCACCAGGACCGAGGAGGGGACGACCGCCACGCCGAGCCCCGCCGAAGCCATGGCGAGCGCCGTGGACAGCATCGAGACCTCGTGCGCGATCCGAAGCACCACGCCGGCCTGCTGGGCTGCCTGGTCGATGCTGCGCCGCACCCCGTAGCCCGGCCGGACCACGACCAGCGGGTGCTCCGCCAGCTGGCTCCAGCGCATCGGCCGTGCGTGGGCGAAGGCGCCGCCGCGGGGTGCGGCGGCCACCAGGATGTCCTTGAAGAAAACGGTTTCCTCGACCTGCGGCAATGCGGTTTCGAGCGTGCCGATCCCGAAGCACACGCGCTGCGTACGGATCAGGTTCACGAACTCTCCAGGGGAGCAGTCGTCCAGCACCACCTGCACCTCGGGAAACCGGTCGGCGAAGTCGCGGATCACAGGGGGCAGGAGCGTCTGGGCCAGCGTCGACGTCGCGGCGATGTGGATCCGGCCGCGCCGCCCTTCGGCCAGACCGGCAAGGTTGGCGCCCATTTCGTTGAGCTCGGCGAGGACGCGCTCTGCATGCGCATAGGCCTCGACCGCCGCCTCGGTGCGGTGCAGCTGCCGGGTATTGCGGTCGAACAGCCGCACGCCGAGCTTGTCCTCGAGATCGCGCAGCAGGAGAGTGACCGCCGGTTGCGTCAGCGCAAGGAGGCCCGCCGCTGTCGACATGCTGCCGGTCTCGTAGACCGCCATGAAGGCACGCAGTTGCCGTACGGTGGGGAGCCCCCTGAGGGATGAGATTTTCTTATGAATCGCCATGAAAGACTCATTGTGCCCACCCGCGTAATCCGCGTGTAATCGCTGTTCCGGAGCCGGCCCCGGCGAGTTTTATCCAATCGAATGACGACGCAGCACACAGCCCAGGTAGCGATCATCGGCGCAGGCCCCGTCGGCCTGACATTGGCCATGGACCTGGCCCAGCGCGGCATCGACGTGCTGGTCGCCGAGATCCGCCACCTCGGTGAGCCGCCCTCGGTCAAGTCCAACCATGTGTCCGCCCGCTCCATGGAGGTGTTCCGCCGCCTGGGCGTCGCCCAGGCGGTGCGCGAGGCGGGCCTGCCCGCCGACTACCCGAACGACGTGGCCTACCGCACGAGCTTCACCGGCATCGAGCTGTCGCGCATTCCCATTCCCGCGCGCCAGGACCGCTACACCGCCACTCAAGGGCCGGACACCCACTGGCCCACGCCCGAGCCGCCGCACCGCATCAACCAGATCTTCCTGGAGCCGGTGCTGTTCGCGCATGCCCAGCGCACGCCCGGCCTGCGCATCCTCAACCGCGTGCGCATCGACGACTTCAGCCAGGACGACTCGGGCGTGGTGGCCTCCGGGGTGAGCCTGGACGATGGCGAGGCGGTGTCGATCACCGCCGATTTCCTCGTGGGCTGCGATGGCGGGCGGTCGATGGTGCGCAAGAAGATCGGCGCCCGGCTCACCGGTACCGATGTGGTCGGACGCGTTCAGTCCACCTACTTCCGCGCCCCCGACCTGATCCGTCGCCAGAAGGGTGAGCGCGCGTGGGCCACTTTCTCCCTCAACCCACGCCGAAGCGGCAATGTATACGCCATCGACGGCCGCGAGACCTGGCTGCTGCACAACTACCTGCGCGAGGACGAACCGGAGTTCGACTCGGTCGACCGCGACTGGGCGATCCGGCAGATCCTGGGCGTCGGGGCGGACTTCGAGTACGAGGTCCTGTCCACGGAGGACTGGATCGGCCGGCGGCTGGTGGCCGACCGCTTCCGCGACCGGCGCGCGTTCATCTGCGGCGACGCGGCGCACCTGTGGTTCCCGATGGCGGGCTACGGCATGAACGCGGGCATCGCCGACGCGATGAACCTGTCCTGGACGCTGGCCGCGCACCTGCAGGGCTGGGGCGCCGCGGGCATCCTCGACGTGTACCAGACCGAGCGCCAGCCGATCACCGAACAGGTGTCGGTCTTCGCGATGAACCACGCCTATGCACTGGCCGCCCGGCGCAAGGCCGTGCCCGCCGGCATCGAGGACGAGGGACCCGAGGGGGAGCGGCTTCGGGCGAAGGTCGGCCAGGAGCTGTATGACCTGAACGTGCAGCAGTACTGCTGCGGCGGCCTGAACTTCGGCTACTTCTATGATCAGTCCCCGGTCATTGCCTACGACGGCGAGGCGGCGCCGGAGTACACCATGGACCGGTTCACGCCGTCGACGGTGCCCGGCTGCCGCCTGCCCCATGTCTGGCTGTCCGGCCACCGGTCGCTGTACGACCACCTGGGGCCGGGCTTCACGCTCGTGCGGACCGACCCCACGGTCGACGTGCAGGCGCTCGAGGCTGCTGCGCGCACGCGCGCGGTGCCGCTGGCGGTCATCGACCTGTCGCCGTCCGAGGCCGGGGGGCTGTACGGGCATGCGCTGGTGCTCGCGCGCCCGGACCAGCACGTGGCCTGGCGCGGTGCGGCGGTTCCGCAGGATGCACTCGCGCTGGTGGACTGCATCCGCGGTGCGTCCGCGGCGTCTCGCTGAGTATCGACATTGTTCCATTGCGCGGCCATGATGGACGCGAAGGCTTTCCACTCGACCCATCCATAAGAAGGAGACACCGCATGAAGTTTTCGCTTGCGCTCGCCCGCATTGCCACTGCCGCGGGCTTCGCCCTTGCCGCTGCGGGCGCTGTTGCCCAGGCCTACCCGACCAAGGGGATCACCGTCATCGCGCCTTTCCCGGCCGGTGGTTCGGCCGATGGCATCGCGCGGCTGGTCGCGCGCGAGCTCTCGCAGTCCATGGGCCAGCCCGTCGTGGTCGACAACCGCCCCGGCGCGGGCGGTGCGACCGGGCTCATTGCAGTCGCCCGCTCCCCCGCGGATGGCTACACGATCGGCATGGGCGCAACCGGCGCCATCGCCATTGCGCCGCACCTGCCGGACGCACCGCCCCTGCACCCGGACAAGCAGTTGCAGCCCCTGGCCAAGCTCGCCGACATCCCACTGGTCTTCGTGGCGGGCGCCAGTTCCGGGTACAACAACCTGCAGTCGCTGATCACGAAGGCGCGCTCGTCCGATGTGTCGCTGGGCAACCCGGGGCAGTACACCGCGCACCATCTCGCCGCCGAACTGCTGGCCAGCGTCACCAGCGCCCGGCTGACCGGCGTGCCCTACCGGGGCAGTGCCCCCGCCGTCACCGACGTGCTGGGCGGGCAGGTGCCGGTCGCGATCGTCGACCTCACCTCGATCGCGCCGCACCTCAAGACAGGGGCCGCGCGGGCGCTCGCGGTGACCAGCGCGAGCCGCACCCGCCTGGCCCCGGACATTCCCACGGTGGTGGAAGCTGGCGTGCCCGGCTATGTCGCGCCGGCTTGGATGGGTTTGTTCGCGCCGAAGGGCCTGCCGCCCGCGGTGGGTGAGCGCCTCGAGAAGGAACTGCAGTCCATCATGGCCAAGCCGGAGGTCCAGCAGCAGATCCTCGCGCTGTCGGCGGAGCCGTCGCACCTGGGCGGAGCGCAGTTCGCGAGCTTCATCGACGCCGAGTCCAAGCGCTGGGCTGGCGTGATCGCCAGGCTGCCCAAGCCCCAGAAGTGAAAGGACCCGCAGCCATGCAAGACACCGAAGCACGGATGCGGCAGGACCTGGCGGACTGCTACCGCCTGTTCGACTGGATGGGTTGGACCGAGCTGATCTTCAACCACATCACCCTGCGCCTTCCGGAGCAGCCCGGCCGCCGGAGTGCCTACCTGATCAACCGATTCGGGCTGCACTACGCCGAGGCCACCCCCGGAAACCTGGTGGCGATCGACATCGACGGCGTTCCGCTGGATGGCGGCGACGCGCCGGTCAACCGGGCCGGGTTCGTCATCCACAGCGCCATCCACGCCGCGCGCGAGGACGCGCACTGCGTCATGCACGTGCACACCACCGCGGGGTGTGCGGTGGCGAGCAAGGAAGAGGGCCTGCGGCACGACAATTTCTACAGCGCCATGCTGTGGGGCGACGTGGCTTACCACGACTACGAAGGCGTGACGACGAAGCTGGACGAGCAGCCGCGGCTGGTGGCGTCGCTGGGGCGCGCGCAGCACCTGATCCTGCGCAACCACGGGCTGCTGGTGGTGGGTCCCGACATCCCGACCGCGTTCAATCGCCTCTGGGTGCTGCAGCGGGCCTGCGAGATCCAGATCGCATCCGATGGCGGCCGGGGCCCCAACCGGTCGATCGCGCCCGAGATCCTGGCGGGCGTGCCGGCGTCGCGTGTGGCGGGGAAGTCCGACACCCACCGATTGATCTTCGACGCGATGTTGCGCCGCGCGGGGATCCGCTGAGACTCAAGCGTGCCTTGGCGCGGGTGCCCGGCCCGCGGCGATCTCGGCGGCCATCGTGTCGATGACGCGACGGCAGTCGTCGGGCGTGCCCACGGTGATCCGGAGGGCGCCCCGCAGGCCGTAGCCGGCCAGCGGCCGCACCAGCACGCCGCGGCGCTGGAGCAACTGCGCCCAGGCCTGGCCGTCACCGGCCTCGACCATCACGAAGTTGCCTTGCGACGGCGCGCAGCGCAGGCCCAGCCGAGCGAGTCCCTCGGCCAGAACGGCCCGTGCCTCGGTGTTGCTGCGGACGGTCTGCTCGATGAAGGCCGCGTCCCCCAGGGCCGCGCGCGCCGCGACCTGCGCCGCGTCCGACACGATGAACGGCGACCGCACCCTCCGCAGCATGTCCGCGAACGCCGGCTGCGCGATGCCATAGCCGATCCGCAGGCCGGCCAGCCCGTAGGCCTTGGAGAAGGTCCGCGTCACCAGCAGGTTCGGGTGCCGGCGTACCCACGCCACGGCGTCGCCACGCAAGGAGGCATCGACGTACTCGTGGTAGGCCTCGTCGAGCACGACGGCCACCTCCGGAGGCACCGACCGCAGGAAAGCGTCGAGGGCATCGGGCGGCAGGAGCGTGCCCGTGGGGTTCCCAGGGTTGGCGATGTAGACCACCGAGGCGGGTTCCTGCAGCGCACGTCGCAGCCCGTCGAGGTCGACGGCCCACTGTGGCGAGGGCACCACGACGGCGGTCGCGCCGATCCGCTGCACCGCATTCGCGTAGGCCTGGAACGAGTACTGCGGGAAGACAGTCCTGCGGCCCGGGCACAGCAAGGCCGAGACCGCGATGCCGATGACGCTTTCGGACCCCGCGCCCGTGACGATCCAGTCCGCCGGCACGCCGTGCCACTGCGACAGCGCGTCCACCAGCGACGTGCAGTCGTTGTCCGGATAGCGTGAGGGATCCGGCGCGTGCATCGCCAGGGCCGACATCGCCGCCGGGCTCGGGCCCAGCGGGTTCTCGTTGGATGCGAGCTGCAGGATGCGCGCGGGATCAAGTGCGTGGGCCTGCGCGATCGCTCCGGCGGGGTGGCCCGGAGCGGAGGGCCGCAGGCGCGCGATGTGATCGGGGAATACGATGGAGCCGGTCATGGACTGCAGGCAGCCCGATCAGGGTGCCGACGGAACGCGGCGCTGCAGCAGGACCGGCTTGCCGCCGTAGTGGCGCTTGAACAGCCAGTGCGCCAGGGCCGAGTCCAGGTGCGTGGCATGCGAGGGGAACCAGTCGGCCAGGGCGTCCACCAGCCGCAGGCAAGGCTCGACCTCGCCTTGCCCGAGCAGCACCTGAACCTCGCGGATCGACGCCAGCACCGCGTCGTGCTGCTCGATGTGGCAGTCGCGCGGTGGAAACTCCGTCTCGCGCATCCAGGCATTCTCCTGCTCGAAGTGCACCTGCGCATGCACCAGCATCTCCGCCAGCAGCGCTGGCAGCTGCGCCGGATCGGCGCACTGCATGCGCCCGACGATATCCACGAACTCTTCGTGGGTTTCGTCCATCGGCGCCCAACCGAGGCGGAAATCCTCACGCCATGTCATCACCGCTTCAGGCAAGGGTTCCTCCTCGGGTGGATTCGATCATCAGAAGAAAATGCTGAGGTTCTTGGCCAGCAGCACCGTCTGCCCCAGGTGGATCTCGCGCCGCGCGAGCCGCCAGCCTTCGGGCGTGCGGCGAAGGATATCGTTTCGCTTGCCCACGAAAAGGTATTCCTCGTGTTCGCAGCGGTTCTGGTAGGTGACGAAGCGGCTGCGCACCCCCACTTCCTGCTGGCCCGCGGCGTTGGCCCTCGCGCTGGTGACCTGCACGTTGGAGACCGCGCGGCACACGCGCGACAGCGGCTCCTCGGCCCAATGCACGCCCGTGAGGATCTGCTCGACGCGTTTGGTGAGGGTCCACTTGTCTTCGTTGAACCAGCTCATGTCCTTGTCGATGCGGGTCTTCTCGCGCGTGGCGTGCTCGCCGAACTTCACGTTGTACATCATGGGCATGAAGTACACGAGGTCCTCGGCTAACGTGCCCAGCCATTCGCGGAAGCGGCGTTCGTCGAGCAGTTCGGCCTCGTCGTAGAGGAACTCCTCGACCTCGCCGCGAAGCGCGAAATACGATGCGTCACGGAGGATGGCCGCATCGGGCCGCTCGATGGCTTCGGTCATGTCGGTCTCCAGGGTCAGGGTTTCGGCGGCACGGGGCCGCCCTGGTGGGCGAAGCAGCCCACGTCGAGCACGGTGCCGCTGATCGTGGCGGCCTCGCCGGACAGGAGGAAGGCCACCGCATTGGCGAGGTCCGTGCCGTTGGCGGTGCGGCCGGCGGCGGTGCCCGGATGGGACCGGCTACGGAACAGCGCCTCGTCGCCGCCGAAGCGCCCGACGCTCATGCCCGAGACGATGCCGCCCCCGCCCGGGATGGCGACGTTTACGCGGATGTGGTCGTGGAAGTGGTCGTAGGCCATGGCGGCGCTCAGCGCCAGCACCGCCCCCTTGCTTGCGGCGTACGCGGCCATGTTCGGCTTTCCATAGCCTGCCCCCGAGCCGATGTTGACGATGGACCCGCCGCCTTGCGCCTTCATGATCGGGATCACGGCGCGGCAGGTGAGATAGACGCCCTGCACATTGACTTCGAGGATGCGCGCGAAGGTCTCGGGTGCCGTGTCCAGCACCGTGCCGAGCGGCCCGATGGCGGCGTTGTTCACCAGGCCGTCGATGCGGCCGTGCCGCGCCAGGGCGTGGTCGACCACGCGCTGCACGTCGGCGGCGCGCGAGACGTCCGCCTCCAGGACATCGATGCGCCCGGCCACGCCGGCTTCGTCCGCGGCCCTGCGCAGCACCTCGAAGCCTTCGGCGGTGCTCGAGACCTGCCGCTGCGCAAGCCCGAAGGCGAGCACGCGATGGCCGCGCCGAGCGAGTTCGACGCAGATGCCCAGGCCGAGGCCGAAGGTGCCGCCGGTCACGAGGGTGACCGGTGCGGGCGCTGCGTTGTCCGTGCCGGCGATCATCGGTCGTGGTGCCCCATCAGCACGTCCCAGGGCGAGCCGTTCATGTAGTCGCGCCAGCGCCGGTAGAACTGGCGCGGGTTCTCCTCGCTGACCTGCAGGCTCACGTTGCCCGCCACCGGCCCCGCCCCCGGTGGCTGCACCGTGCCCATCGACTGCATGTAGTTGTAAGGGTGGCGCCGGGCGATGGGACCGCGCGTGCCCGCCGTCGCGTAGTTCCAGTTCTCCATGTCGTCCTGCTCGGTCATGCCTGCGGGGCCCGAGTAGCGCATGTAGTAGCGGCGCATGAAGTCCTTGACCGATTGCGGTGCGTCGGCGTCGACCAGGAAGAAGCGCCAGGCCTCGGTGCTCTCGGGGCCGTGCGGATGCCACACGCAGATCGAGCGCGGCTGCCGCCCGTGGAAGGATGCGTTGGGGAAGATGGTTCCCACGAAAGGCATCAGGCGGGACTGGTCGCCCAGGCGCTGCTGGCGCTCTTCGTGGCAGCGCCGGAAGTACTCGCCGACCTCGGGATTGTTCTGGAACGTGTTCACGAAGGGACTGTCCTCTGGCACGATGGCGCTGTGCACGCCGTGCCCGGCCGGGAAGTTCACCCACAGGTGCTGCGCGTATTCCAGTTCGTTGTCGCGGCGGCCCTTCACCCCGGCCTCCGCGCTCGGCCCGATGCCCACCAGGTCCACCGAGCGGTGGCTGACGTTGTGATAGGTGTCACCCAGGAAGTTCTCGGCAGCGAACTTCCAGTTGCAGGGGATGATCCACTTGTGCACGCCCATCAGCACCTCCGAGCCGCCCTCGCGGCCGTCGCGCGCGTCCAGGGCCAGGTCCAGGTGCGTGCGTGCGTCGCCCATGTAGGTCAGGAAGTCGGGCGCGTCCTTGTCCCAGGTGGCCCAGATCGTGCCCTTGTGGTTGTGCAACTGGGCGACCTCGATCAGGGACCACTCGTCCCTGTCGAGGTTGCCTTCGTACAGGTTCTTGTACTGCGGCACGGCGGACAGCTTGCCGTCGGTCGTGAAGCTCCAGCTGTGATAGGGGCAGGTGAACGCCCGTGTGTTGCCATGGTCGTACTGCACCACCTTCATGCCGCGGTGTCGGCACGAGTTGAGGAACACATGGATCCGGCCCTCCCTGTCCCGGGTGAGGATCACCGACTCGGTGCCCATGCGCGAGGTGAAGTAGTCGCCCGGGTTCGGAATCTGGCTTTCGTGGCCGACGAACAGCCAGGCCCGCGTGAAGACGCGCTCGACCTCTTCCTCGAAGACGTCGCGGGCGCTGAAGATTTCCCGGGCGATCAGGCCGCGGTCGGTGTCGATCATCCGGTCGTATTTCGTCATCGGGCTTCTCTTCATGTCGTGGGGCTGGGAAGTTCAGGTGGCCGCAGGCACCTGCTATTCAGTCGGCCGCCACTGTACGCTAAGTGGACATGTTGTCCATTTTATGGACTTCCTTTGCGACTTGCTTCATGGGGATTACCCGCCCGCCTCGCGCCAGTGGGTTACTCGCTGCCCAGGGCCCGCGAGAGCTGGTGCGCCTGCTCGAGCAGCAGGCGGGCGATCCGCCGGACCCGCTCCCGGTCCATGCGCACCGTTGGCCCGAACACGGCCAGGGCGCCCGCCGGCGCGCCATCGTGCCGGAAGAAAGGCACGGCCACCGCCGATGCACCGCGGATCAGTTCATCCTCGCTGGTGGCCCAGCCGCTGCGCCGCACCTTGGCGAGCTCGGCCAGGAAGGCTTCCCGTTCGGCGGCCGTCAAGCCGGGCTCGAGGAAGGGCATCGGGTCCGGCACGAACGCGAGGATGGCCCGGCCGCTGGCGCCGCGGTGGATCTTTTCGCTGAAGCCGACGCCGCGCCGGAAGCTCAGCGGCTGCGGACTCGGGAGTTCCGCGGCGCACACGCGCTGGTCGCCCCGGTGCACGAGCAGCGACACGGTCTCCTGCGTCTCCTGCCACAGTGCGCGCATCAGGGGCTCGGCCAGCGCCACGAGGTCGGTCCGTGCGGTCCACAGGTGGGCCAGGCGGGCCATCGACGGCCCCAGGGCAAAGCGCTGCGGGTTGCCGCTGGAGGCAACAAAGCCCTTCTGCTCGAGCGTCTGGAGAAGCCGGTAGAGCGTGGGCCGGCTCAGGTCCACCCGCTTGAGCAGTTCGCCCGCGCTCAACTCCTGGTCGGCCGCATCGAAGGCCAGCAGGATGTCGAGCGCGCGTTCGACGGCGCGTACGCCGTCTCCCGTCTTTTCTGTTTGTGCCACGGTGGGGGTCGGATCGGTGAGGGCTGCGGACACGGGGGTCGCGACAGCTGATCAATGTAGCAGGAGCGGGGCGACGCCGGGCCGGCCGTCGCGTGCTGCCTGGACAGGGATTCCGATCATTGACGCCGCGCATGAATGCTCCGGAAAATGGACAAAGTGACCGTGTGGCGGACTCGCCGCGAGGTTCCTCCTTTGCCCTGCACCCCGGAGACTCTCACATGCCGCATTCGTTTTCCCGTTCGCGCCGGACCATCGCGCGCGCCCTGCCGGCCGCAGCCCTCGCGCTCGCCTTCGGTGCCATGGCGCTGACGCCCGCGCCCGCCGCGGCGCAGGCCTATCCGGACAAGCCGGTGCGCATCGTGGTCGGATTCGCGCCCGGGGGCACCAACGACATCCTGGCGCGGCTGTTCGCGGCCAAGCTGCAGGACAAGCTGAAGCAGACTTTCGTGGTCGAGAACCGGCCGGGCGCCAATTCGGCCATCGGCAACGACCTGGTCGCCAAGTCACGGCCCGACGGCTACACCCTGCTGGTCTCGTCCAGCGGCGGCCTGACCACCAACCCGGTGCTGATGAAGAACCTGCCCTACGACCCGGCCAAGGACTACGAGCCCATCGCCCTGCTGGGATCGTTCCCCCTGGTGGTCACCGTGCCCGCCTCGCTGCCGGTCCGGAACCTGGCCGAGCTGGCGCAGTACTCACGCAGCAGCAAGGACGGCAGGCTGGACCACGGCACACCGACGACATCGTTCGTGCTGGTCGCCGAGACGCTTGCCGCCGCGACCGGCGTGAAGTTCAACCATATCCCCTACAAGGGTTCCGGCCCGGTGATTGCGGGCCTGATCGGCGGCGAGATCCAGGTCGGCGTGCTCGACAGCCCGGCGGTCATGAACCAGGTGAAGGGCGGGCGGCTCAAGGCGCTGGCCGTCACCTCGGGCAAGCGCTCTTCCGCCCTGCCGGATGTGCCCACCGTGGCCGAATCCGGCCACCCGGGCTATGACATCCCGCTGTGGACGGCGCTGCTCGCGCCCAGGGGAACGCCCGAGCCGGTCCTGGCGCAGCTTCGTGCCACCGTGGGCGAGATCCTGCGTGAGAAGGACACCATCGACCGCATGCAGGCACTGGGCCTGGATCCGGGGGACACCGACTCGGCGGCCCTGGCGCGCCGCATCAGCAGCGACATCGAGCGCTGGACCAAGGTGGCCCAGCAGGCGAACATCAAGCCGGAGTAGGCACTGCGCTGCGCGGGGGCTGCCAAGTGCTCAGCGCTCGGCCGCAGCCATTAACGAGCGGTCCAGCCCGCGCAGCAGCGGCACGAGCACGTCCAGCGTGGGGCTGGCGACTGGTCTTCCATGTGCAGCCTGCTTCAGGCACCATGCAGGCCATCGTGAGAAGCACCTGATTAGGAGATGTGGAATGGCAGTCACCCAGGGACACGGGAACCCGGACTGGACACTCGACGAAACGCTGTTTGCCCTGGATCTGTACTTCGCTTGCCAAGCGCAAGTTTCGGGGCCATCAGACCCTAGGGTTAGAGCCCTATCAGACGAGTTGCGGTCGCTACCTGTTCACGCGAGCGCTGAAAAGAAACCATCTTTTAGAAACCCCGATGGGGTCGCCTTCAAGTTGCAGATTCTGAGGACAGTAGCTACCGGGAAAGGTCTCAAGAATGTTAGTGCACTTGATCGGTTTCTTTGGCAGGATTTCGGTGAAAGACCGGACGAAGTCCGATTAATAGCACGTGCCATCAGGGAAGCCGCCGCGGGTGTCCGGTCTCCTGCAGATATTGAAGAAGACGAGCCTTCATTTCACGAGGGGCTGCTGCTTACGCGGGCGCACCTTGTCAGGGAACGAAGCAAGAAGCTACGCCCAGCATTGATAAAGGACCGCTCCGAAAGCGGTAAGGTAGCGTGCCACTGTTGCGCCTGGCCTTCTGCTGGCCTGAATAATGGCGCCAAGGTGGAAGCGTGGCAGCTTGCCGCACTAGAGGCTCACCACCTTATTCCTCTCGTCGAGTATAGGGGGTCGAGCCCCACCAAGCTATCTGACACAGTGCTTTTGTGTGCGAATGCCACCGGGCGATTCACTTTGCCATTCGGGAAAATAAGCGCTGGCTTGGGTTAGAGGAATTCAAGGCATGGCGCCTCACTTCGTAAGATTGCGCCCATCTCACTCAGATTAATAAGAGGACCTTTGCAAGTGGACGAGAAGTCAAAGCGAGACAGGGTGGAGTCGATCGATGACGAGGTCAATGCGTTGCACCCGTTATTGCATAGCATCTTCAAAAAGTTGACGAATATTAGCTATGTTGAGTACACGCATGGACCAAATGAGATGGGTGCCGACTTTGTTTTAGAGAAGTTCGATCAGGATTTGGGTAGTCGGAACTATGTGGGTGTGGTCGTTAAGGCGGACAAGATTTTGCAGAATTTTTCTGATGTGGAGCGTCAGATCGACGAGTGCATAACGCCAAGGCTGATCAGGCAAGGCGCCGAAAATGTCCGGTTGCCTGAAGTGTGGGTAATTACATCAAAGACAGTTAGTCAGAACGCGAAGCAGAAGATCTACGACAAATACTCGTCCCGCATCATTCATTTTTTCGACTGCGATTGGTTGGTTAGGAAGATCGATGAGCACGCACCATATTTCTGGGAGGAGTTAACTACTTCCATTGGTGTCTATTTGACTCAACTGGACAAGCGGCTGTCGGTGATGGCAGGTCAGTCCACGGTACCTGCAGGAGCTTTAGTGCCGGTGCAGATAGATCTGGATGTGCAAGAGATCGAGTCGGACAAGTACAGCCGGCAGGCGCAGCGGAAGAAGCCCAGGTTAGTCAACTTGGTAGACGAAATCCTTGTTAACAAGGTTACTTTCCTTGAAGCTGAGATGGGTTTCGGTAAATCGCATTTGGCCAGGAAGATCGTCTCTCACTTTGCGGAGACCGCTGTTTATAGGCAGCATATGCTTGTGCCTAGTTTCGGTTCCTTCAAGCGTTTTATGGAAGGCAACTCGGATCCGGAACTCTATCTGCAAACAATGCTCGGTTTTGCTTGCTATGCAGATGCGGTGGCGGAGGGCGCATCTTTCCTGATCGTGTTGGACGGCATCGATGAAGCAGCCGCTGACTTTGACAAGTGCAAGGAATGTGTCGAGAAGCTTATCGAAAGTGTTCGTGGTCACAAAAACATCAGGCTGCTCCTAACTTCTAGGCCTATAAAGCCTTTTGAGGGCAACGCTGTAATATCGAGTACGGCGAAGCGGTATCGCATCCGGCAGCTTAGCCTTAGAAAGATAATTTCATATCTAAAGCAAGTCTTGGAGTCTCGGCATCTTCCCAATCGTCTATTGGAAGACCTCGGCAAGTCGGAGTTGTTTAAACAACTGCCGCAAAACCCAATAGCAGCGGCCTTGCTCGGCAACTTGTTGGCGCAAGATCGGTTTGAGCTTCCCTCTAACTTGACGGAGCTTTACGCCAAGACAATGGAATTAATGATGGGCCGTTGGGACGAGAAGCGCCAAATTTCAACGGAGAAGCTATATCGAGCGACAGAGCGCTTGGCTCGCCATTTGGCGCGTTACATGATTGACAACCAGCTGGTCTACATGTCCCGCCAAGAAATTAAAAGCATGTTCGAGGCATTCCTCGCAGAGCGAAACCTTGGGGTTCCACTTGGGGAGGCTTTCGACTACCTTCTGAACCGCTCAAATCTGTTCGGAACCTATCCTGATACCGAAGCAGTCTTTTTCAGGCATCGCTCGTTCGCCGAGTATCTATACGCACGTGATGCGTATGAGGCTCGGAACTTTGAGATCAATCACCGCGCATTCCATCCATACTGGATCAACACCTACTTTTTTTACATTGGCTCTCTTGGTGAATGCCCCGATGTGCTCGCCACATTGATTAATACATCGCCCGGAGATGAGGCATCTCGCTTCCTTCGAATTCTAAGTATTGGGAATTACCTCCTCGCGGGCTACCAAACCCCCTACTCGGTTATTCAGGACTCGCTGGATGTTGTCATGGTTGAGGCTGCAAAGCTTTATATCGACGCCCGCGATGGCCGCGCTTTTAGTAGCTTGAGAGGCTTGAGCGAGATGCAGACCCTCTGGCTATTCGCAATGACGGTCCGTCATTGCTACGGTTACCAATTCTTCGAAAAAGCCTTGCCTTATGCTATGGCGAAGATTGATGAGTCATTGGAGGGTGATGAAGTAAAGGCGTATGCACTTTTCTTTGCGGCTGGAGCTCTGCGTGAGGTGGATAACAATTGCGGTTTCGAGTTCCTTCTCCAGAAGCGCCGTGTGCAAGACCTACCTTTGCCCTTGAATCTCGCGCTACGTGCCGAACTCGAATACTCTAGTAAAGAGTTCGCAAATAGTGGGATCGTCAAGCAGTACGAAAAAAGTTTGAAGAAGCTCTTGTTCGCAGACAAAGCCAGTCGTATGGCCAGGGATGCTCACATTGAATCCTTGTTTAAGGAGCCGCTCTCCGCAAGGAAACAGAAAGCTTCGACCGCTCCGCTGGGTGCAATCGCTGGGAAGTAGTGCGCACATGAGCCGCGATTCGCAGCGATTGCTTCGCGGCCAACACAGTGCGCCTCCGGGGAGCGCCTCCACGCTTGAGGCGAGACGCACTTGCGAACGCAAATCTCTCGTGCGCCACGGCTCGGGCGATCAAGAGAAAGGTCGTTCTACCATGGGTGCGTTGAGGGCCGACAGCTTCCCGCTGGGGCGTCAGAAGCGCAACGCGTAAGATGGGTGTGATATTGGGAAAGGCTTGGAATGGGCTCTAACCCACGAAAAACACTAGCTTCTTGGCGGAGGCGGTGAGATTCGAACTCACGAACGGTTGCCCGTTGCCGGTTTTCAAGACCGGTGCAATCGACCACTCTGCCACACCTCCGTGGAACGCCATTCTAAGAGCCGCGCGGGGCGACGGGAAAATTCGCGGAAGGCGGACACGCTATCCATTCTTCCGGCCCCGCGCATCCCATGCGACTCAAAGAAAGCTCGGCAACCAGGTCGCCAGACCAGGGAAGAGGCCGACGATGAGCATGCCCACCAGGACCAGCCCCACGAAAGGCCAGGCCGCGGCGAAAAGATCGTTCATGGACACGTCCTGCCGTGCACCCTTGAACGCGAACATCGCATAGCCGAAGGGTGGCGTGATGCCGCCGACTGTGACGTTGAGCAGCATCAGCAGCCAGAACCACAGCGGATCGAAGCCGAGCACGCCCAGCAGCGGCAGGTAGATCGGGATGATGACAAGCATCACGGCCACCTGGTCGATGAACAGGCAGAAGACAAACACCAGCGCCATCATCACCAGCAGCATCCATACCGGATGCCATTCGAGTTGCGTGACCCACTCGGTGACCTGGCCGGACGCGCCGCTCAAGGCCAGCAACTGGCTGAACAGCGTCGAGGAGGCCATGATGACGAGGATCATGGCCGTGATCAGGGCGCTGCTGCGCAGCGATTCGACCAGCATCTTCATGCGCAGCTTGCCGAAGATGGCCGCGGTGGCGATGGCGCCGATGACGCCCGTCGCCGCGCTTTCGGACGGCGTCGCCACCCCCGCCAGGATCAGGCCCATGACCGAGACGATGATCAGCGTGAACGGCAGGCAGCGCAAGACCTCGAGCCAGAGGCTGCGCACCGGCGCCGCCTGCGGGCCATCAGCCACCGCGGGTGCCAAGGCTGGATTCAAACGCACGCGAATCAGTGCATAGGCGATGAACATGCCGGCCAGCAGCATGCCCGGCACGATTCCCGCCACCAGCAGGCCCGCCACCGAAACCTGGGCCAGCGTGGCGATGATGATCACCAGGACGCTGGGCGGGATGACCGGCGCCAGGCTGGCGCCCCCGAGGATCATGCCGATCGACAGCTTCCGGTCATAGCCGCGCTGTTCCATGCCCGGGAAAACCGACTTGGCCATCATGGCTGAGACGGCCATGTTGGAGCCCGACAAAGCTCCGAAGACCGCGGCCAGGACGCCCGCCAGCACGAACTGGCGCCCCGCCAGTCGGCCGACGAAACGGTCGACGGCCTCGAACAGCACCTCGCTGGTACCGGATCGAAAGAGGATCTCGCCCATCAGGACGAAAAGCGCGATGGCGGTCAGGCTGGGCGTGGTCGCCGTGGAGAACAGCGAGTTCGCCACCATGCCGAACGCCTGTGGCCCGAGAAACAGTGCCACACCGGCCGTGTTGATGGCCAGGAACGCGAGGAACACGGGCACGCCGGCAGCAAACAGCGCCAGGAGGGCCGTCATGGCCCCGGACATCAGAAACAGGCTGTTCATGCGTTCGCTCCGGAGGCCAGGGGAGAAGCCGGCGGCCAGATTGCAGCGCGCAGGAAGTAAAGGGACGAGCTGCCGAGCCCGTAGATGATCCAGCCCGAGATCCAGGCCTTGGGCACCGGATAGGCGGCCATCATGCGGACATTGCCGGTTGCCTGGCGCAGGGTCTCCTGCAGCGCGATCCATGCGAGCAGCAGGCACACGACGGCCCCGCCGGCTGCAATCACGCGTGCGGCGCGGCGCTGGCGGGCCGGATTCATCCGCTCGAGCAAGGCGGTCACCGCCACATGGCTCCCACTGGCGGTGACTTGCGGCATCGCCATGAAGGTGATGAACAGCAGCAGGTAGGACACGAGGTCCGCGCTCCAGCGCGTGGGTGTGTTGAACCCATAGCGCAGTACGACCTCCAGGACGTACGCGCCCACCACCACCGCCAGGGCGGCCATCGCGAGTTGCACACCCAGCACCGTGAGGCGGTCATGCACACGCATCCAGATCGCGGTTTCCTGCGGCGCCGACGCCGCCGTCACGGTGGGGTGCTGGCTCATTGCGTCAGGCCGGCCTTGACTGCGGTGGCGCGCAGGGCTGCGGCTTCATCCTTGCAGCAGTCGGAGCCCAGCTTCCAGATGCTGTCGATGAAAGCCTTCTGCACTTTCGATGCGGTGGCCGGGTTCATCTGGATGACCTGCACACCGCGCCGGGTCAGCTCGGCGTCTTCTTCCTTCTGGATGACGTCGCCGAGTGCAGGCATTTCGAGCTCGGTCTTGCGGCCCGCATCGAGCAGCACCTGCCGGGTCTTCGCATCCAGCTTGTTCCAGCGGTCGAGGTTGACGAACACGGGCTGCGTGGCCGCGCCGAAGGTCGGGCGCAGGCGGTACTTGGCGACCTCGTAATGGCGCATGCTGACCATGCCGGCGGCGGGCCATCCGGCGCCGTCGATCACGCCGGTCTGCAGGCCGGAATAGATTTCAGACCCGGGCAGGACGACGGGCTGCGCACCCAGTGCCTCGATGACGCCGAAGTAGGTCGGCGTGCCACGGATCTTGCGCCCCGCCAGGTCGCCGGCAGCCGTGAGCGGCTGCTTGGTGAAGATGTGGTACCCCTCGTTGGAGACCGACATCATGGCCACGAGCTTGAGCTTGTGCTTCTTCTGGTAGAACGCGTCGACCTGGTCCCAGACGCCGCTGGTGCGCCGCAGCTCGGGGTTCACCGCCATGGCGTCGACCGTCAGCGCGAGCGACCCATTGCCTGCATGGAAGACGGGGTGCGTGTAGAGCATGTCGAAGGTGCCGCTGCTCACGGGCTGCAGCTGCTCGAAGATCGGTACGACCTCCGGCCCCGCCACGGTGATGCGGATGCTGCCGCCGCTCAGTTCCTTGACGTTGGCCAGGTAGCGCTCCAGCACCGCGAACGTCGGCTTCTGGGTGCTGTTGAAGCTGGACAGAAGCCGCAGGTCGGTGGCGTGGGCCGCCAGGCTTGCGCCCACGGTGAGTGCAGCGGCGACCAGGGGGCGGATCAGGGCCCCGACACGGTTTCCTGGCAAGCGAAAGGCAATCATGATGTTCCTTGGGTTGGGTGGTAGTGGGGGAAGAATCAGTGGCGCTGCGCGGCTGCGGAGATCGCGGACGCCGTCAATAGAGGGGTGAACCGGCCTGCTCCAGGAGGTAGAGTTCCAGGTTCGCACCCACGCCTTCAGCGATCGCCTTGTTGTAGATCCAGTAGGCCTGCGCAATGTCCTGTGTCGCCAGGCCCTGGCTGCGTACGATGATCTGCTCGTCAGGTCCGGTGCGTCCCTTCGCGGGATCGCCAAGGACCTCGCCCAGGTCGGCCTGGATGTGGTCGGCCGGCAGGTGTCCGGACTCGAGCAACTCGCGGATGTCCGGACAGACCTTGACCTGCTGCCGTTCATCCGCAATGAACTTCATCGACAGGTAGGTGTCGAGGTCGACTTCCTGGTGATTGCCCATGGCGTAGATCAGTACACCGGGCGCAAACCATTCCTTCTTCATGAAAGGCTTCGGGGCGTTGGTGACCGTGATCACGACCTTCATCCCCTCGACGCAGCGCTCGGCGCTGTCCGTCGTCTCGACCTCGACGCCGAGTTCGCGCCGGATCCTGTCTGCAAATTCCTTGAGACGATCCGCGTCGCGCGACCAGATCCGCAGGCGGGTGAGCGGCATCACGCTGTTGAGAGCGTGAATGCAGCAATAGGCCATGTAGCCCGAGCCCACCACCGCGGCTTCGGTGCTGCCGGGAGCCATCAGGTGCTTGGCCGCGACCGCAGCACACGAGCCCGTGCGCAGTGCGTGGCTCCAGTGCTCGTCGACGATGGCGAACACCTCTCCCGTCCTGTAGTCGCTCAGAAGGACATGCTTCGTCGGCCGTGAGCCGGCAACCGATATCGCCTCGGGTGTCCTGTTGTCGGAGAAAAGCCGGAAGCCAGCGATGCCGAGCCGGCTGTTGCTGCAGCCCTTGAACTTATAGGACGTAGAACAATCCGCTGGTTCGAGGAAGCTCAGTCGGGGATGTGACCAGGTGATGTGGCCGTTGTAGTGATCGAGCAGCGTCTGCTCGGCAATCCGCACGCTGTCGGGGACGGTGATCAGGCGCTTGACCTGTGCGTTGGAGATATACGTGAACGGTCGCATCTCGGCTCAGTGCTCGGTTTTCTTGGAGGGAACGTTCCCGGGCGAGGCCCGAGACGGTCGGCGGCCTTGCGGCGCCGCGCCGGGCGCATCAGCGACCTGGGGCAAGAGAGGGCTCAAGGCAGTGCGCAGTTGGCCCAAGGGGTCACCGCCACTGGCTTGCCGTGAAAGTCCGGCCTGGACAGTCCCGATGTGGCTGTGCATCAGTCGCTCGGCTTCGGCCAGGTCGCCTTTTTCCAGCGCCTGCACGATGCGCACGTGGTCGTTGCACGACTCGGTCGCGTCATGGGACGACTGATAGAGCATCGCGATCAGCGTGGTGCGTGCAGTCAGGTCACGCAAGGTGTCGGCCAGCAGACTGTTGCCCAGGCATTCAGCCAGGCAGACATGGAAGTCGCCCAGCAGGAAGCTCCGCAGACCCACGTCGCCGCCCTTGAGCGCAGCCTTTTCGCTGACCAGGTGTTTCCTGAGCTGCCGGATGGCCGTCTTGCTGACCGATTCAGTGCAGCGGATCAGGCCCATTTCGATCACGCGGCGCGCCTCGAAAGCTTCACGCGCTTCTTCGAGCGACGGCTCGATCACGTACCAGCCACGTCGTGCGCTCACGGTGACGATGCCGCGTGCCGCCAGCCGGGTCAGTGCTTCGCGCACGATGGTCCGACTGCAGTCAAACAGGCTGGCCAGTTGTTGCTCGCCCAGGCGTGCGCCGGGCGCGAGCTTCTGGGCCATCACGGCTTCGATGATGCGGTTGCTGATGTCGGAAGCGCTGGCCATGCGAAGAGCTACGCATAAGTCGTACCAGCCTGCGAGTCTTGAGAACAGGACTGGTATACAAGCTTTGCGCACTCATTCGGTGTATCTGACTGACGCCTCGTGCGCGTGCACTGAAATGGCGTGCCCGGGTGGCGGCCAGCTGCACCATGGGGGAGCATGCATGGAGAGGCGGGACCGGTCCCAGGCGATCGCGCGCGGCCCCGGGGGATCTAGCGAGCCTTGCGGGGCATCACTCCACCAGCAAGCCCCGCCGCTCGATGAACTCGACGACCTGGGCCACGCCCTCCCGCGTCTTCAGGTTGGTCATCACGAAAGGCTTGGCCTGGCGCATGCGCCGGGTGTCGGCTTCCATGATGGAGAGGTCCGCGCCGACGTGGGGGGCCAGGTCGGTCTTGTTGATGACGAACAGGTCGCTCTTGGTGATGCCGGGCCCGCCTTTGCGCGGGATCTTCTCGCCGGCTGCCACATCGATGACGTAGACCGTCAGGTCGCTCAGTTCGGGGCTGAAGGTGGCCGCCAGGTTGTCCCCGCCGGATTCGACGAACACGATGTCGGCATCGGGGAAGTCCACGAGCATCCGGTCGATGGCTTCGAGGTTGATGGAGGCGTCCTCGCGGAT